>DASXWB010000430.1:0-2150 GCA_036503915.1 Lacipirellulaceae bacterium
CCTTCGCGCAGGGTGGCGGCCTCAGTACGAGGATCTGGCGGGTAGAGCAGGTACAGCATCTGCCCTTCGAAATGCGAGGTCGGCAGGCCATCGGTGATCAGCACGATTTGGCGGTTGGGAGTGTCTTGCGTGGCCAGTAGCCGCCGGGCCAGCGCGAGGCCGTGCTGAATGTTGGTGAAGTGCGGCGGGATTTGAAACTCGCTCACATCGTCGCGACTCATGTCAGCTTTGAGCCGGACCATGGAATCGTAGACCGTCACTGGCTTAGGCATGAGGTTCACGATTCGCCCGGGCTCAACGAGTTTCGCGAAAGTGTAAACTTCGATGAACCGCAGCCAGTCGCCCGGATAGTCGCGACGGATGAGGCCTTCCAGCGCAAGTGCCATCCGCTTGACGTTGATGTACTGGCCGTCATAGCGCATTGAGCCGCTCATGTCCATGAGTACGCATGTGGCGCACTTAGGGGTGTTCCGCGTGCGATGCACTTGAATGTCGTCGGCGTTAAATCGCACGGGCACACCTGGGCCGCTGCGCACCAGCGCGTTGATAAAGGTGCCCGGTATGTCGAGGTTCGTGATCGAGTCGCCGAACTCGTACTGCTTTGTGGCCTGCAGCTCGACCGCGCCTTCGCCGACGACCGGACCTTGGTGGCGCCCAGTGCGCGACGGCGACATTTCCTGAAATAATCGCTCGAGCAGCTTTCCCTGGAACAGTCGGTAGGCTTTTGGCGTGAGGCGGAAGCTGCCTGCTTTTTGCTCCAAGCCTTGCTGTTCTGCCATCTCGCGCAGGTAATCTTGAATCTGTTGCTGCAGAGCGCTGAGCTGATCAACGTCGCCCGGCTCTGCAAACTCGGAGAGCAAGTCCATGTCGATAATGCCGATTTTCGCCGTCTTACGCGCTTCCTCGAGCTGCTTCAGTAGCTCATCGATTTTCTCGAGTTCTTCTTTAATCGCGAGCGCCTGCAGCACAGTCATCGCTTCAGTGCCCGTGAATTCATACTTGGCGGCCAGCTCGTCAACTTGATACTTCTCGCCCAGCCGCTCGATGACGCCGACCAGCGCACAGGCCCAAGGCGACTGGTCGTCACCCGCCGCATACCACAGCCGCTCGAGGTCGCGGATTTGTTCGGTCTTCACCGCTTTGTAAAACGGTTCGCGGACTTTTTTGGGTACCCGCGCCTCGCTGGCCTGATCGGTGAATGCCTGGTTGGCGCGGCGGCGCACCGTGCGAGTTTCGTAGCGTGCCAGGATTTTGCGCTTCCGCTCCAGCAGCATCGCGACGAGACCATCGATGCTAGGTCCAAGGCCGGCAATCATGCTTGGATCAATTCGGATTGCCCGGGCCAGCTCCTCCTCGGTCAACTCGCGCCGCTCGCCGAACATGAGCATGTGCTCGAACACCGGCGACACCAGGTCGGGTGGCGGCTGCGTCGGACTGGGAAATCGAGCCGGATCGTACCGCTGGTACGTGTGAATCACGCCGCCGAGTGTGTTGCGATGGGCCATAAGGTGGACGGACGGTGGACAGTTGAGTGTCGATGGCCAGAATCGACAGGCATTATATCCAGTCAGGGATTAGCGGCCTAATTTTCATACTTCGATCGTCGAAAGGCGAACGATGTTGATCCGCATCCGATATGGAGTTATGATTACATTGTAATTACACCCGCAGGTGGCTCAATGAAAGCACAATTGATTTCCATCGGCAATTCCCGAGGCATTCGCATTCCGAAAGCTATTTTGCAGCAATGCGATATGTCGGACGAAGTTGAATTGGCCGTCGAAGGGCGCCAGATTATCTTGAGTCCCACGGGGCAACAGCCGCGCAAAGACTGGCGCGAAGCGGCCGCTCGCATGGCCGCCGCCGGCGATGACGAGCTTCTTATCCCGGATGCCTTTGCCGACGAGATTGATCTCGAATGGGAATGAAGCAATACGACATCGTGCTCGTAGGGCTCGATCCGACAATTGGCGCCGAGATGAAGAAAACCCGGCCTTGCCTGGTCATCTCACCGGATGAGATGAATGACCCACTTCGGACGGTTCAGGTAGCGCCGCTGACGACAAATGTCCGTGCATATCCCTGGCGAGTTTCGATCACTTTTCAACGAAAGAGGGGAATGGTAGCACTCGATCAGATCCAGTCCATCG
>DASXWB010000431.1:0-1912 GCA_036503915.1 Lacipirellulaceae bacterium
CGGCGTCGGCCAGGCCGGAAGTATGCGAGCCCAGTTGACGAACGGTGAGCTGCGATTTGCGAGGGTCATCTCGCCACTGCGGAACGAATTTCGAGACCGGATCGTCGAGCGCGATGCGACCGTCCTCGATGGCCACTGCAAGTGCCACGCCGCCGATGAGCGCCTTCGCCATGGAGGCCGTGTAATGCGGCTTCGTCTTGCCGTGCCCGGCGGCATACCACTCGCAAACAATTCGATCGTTGCGAATGATGAGCAGTGCTTTCGTGCGTCGGTCGGCGAGGCCCTTCTGCAGCTCGTCGAGTCGCTGCGCCGAGAAGCCCTCATCCTGCGGCGCCGCGATGTTCCAGTCGAAGGCGATGGCCTGGTGATAAAAGGAAAGAATCGCCGCAGCGCAGAGTGAATGTGTTATCCACTTCGCAAGTACGAGCAGCTTAGTGGTGTTGCGCATTTAGACAACGGCCGTGCGGTGCGCCGTCGCGAATCAGGCCAGCCG
The DNA here is from genome assembly GCA_036503915.1 of Lacipirellulaceae bacterium. Lineage (GTDB taxonomy): Bacteria > Planctomycetota > Planctomycetia > Pirellulales > Lacipirellulaceae > JABDGM01. Next base: position 494 of record DASXWB010000431.1, read on the forward strand.
GGTATAAGACCAGCTGCTCGGCACATTCTCGATTTGTAGCGTGATGGTCGGAACCTGATTGTCGACAATGGGGCCGGCAAGCAATTGCGAGCCGGCGAATAAGACAAATGAAAGCACAAAGGCGACGCAGAAGAAGTGAGTCGTTCGTCGCAGGAAGTTCATTAGCGTGCTCGTGGTCTATCGATGAAAGCCCCGGCCCGACTATGCGCCTGAAGGCGCCTGGAGAGCTGCCCGCCAAACTGGCCGCCTCGCATTATGCCACGCAAGTCAGGAAAAGCAACCAGTTTGGATTTGTCGCGTCTTTGCCGGCAACCGGCAGCCCCTGCAAGTCCCGCGGTTTTGCTCGTTTATCACGCCCCCTGCCGGGCCAGCCGCCGGCGGTCGGCTTCCTTGAGGATTCGCTTCCGCAGGCGGATCGAGCCTGGCGTTACTTCGACCAGCTCATCCTCCTCGATGTACTCGAGCGCCGTTTCCAGCGACATGACGCGTGGCGGCCTGAGCAAAATATTCTTGTCGCTGCCGGCGGCGCGGATGTTCGTGAGCTTCTTTTCCTTGGTCGGATTTACGGCCATATCTTCGCTGCGGCTGTTCTCGCCGACGATCATGCCTTCATAAACTTCGTCCCCGGGCGCGACGAACAGCTCGCTTCGCTCCTGAAGCGTGTCGAGCGCATAGGCGTTGACCCGCCCGGAAACCATGGACACCAAGACGCCGTTGGGGCGGTCGGGGACTTCGCCCTCCATCGGCGCGAACCGCTCGAACCGGTGGTGGATCACCGCCGTGCCCTGAGTGGCGTTGAGCAGGCGCGTGCGGAGACCGATGAGCCCACGCGCCGGAATCGAGAATACGACGTACGTGTAGTTGTCGTGGCCGGTCATCTCGATCAACTGACCGCGGCGGGCGCCGACCAGCTCCATCACGGGGCCAAGCTTATCATGCGGCACTTCAACAACCAGGCTTTCAAACGGCTCTTCCGTGACGCCCTTGTTGTTGTGCAAGACGACGTGCGGCTTGCCGATCGCCAGCTCGTATCCTTCGCGGCGCATGGTTTCGATGAGGACCGACAGGTGCAAGACGCCGCGGCCGAATACTTGGAAGGAGTCCATGCTGTCCATCGGCTCGACGCGCAGGGCGACGTTCCGCTCCAGCTCCTTGCGAAGCCGCTGGGCCAGGTGCTGGCTGGTGACATACTTACCCTCGCGGCCTGCAAACGGAGAGCTGTTGATCGTGAACACCATCTGGATCGTCGGCTCATCGACTGTCACACGTGGCAACGCGCGGCGGACTTGCGGGTCGCTTACCGTGTCGCCGATTGTGACATCATCGAGGCCCACGAGCGCGGCGATGTCGCCGGCCGTGGCCTCGTCGACCTGGCAGCGGCCAAGCTTGTCGAAGACGTGGACTTCGCCCACCTTAACG
>DASXWB010000432.1:0-4494 GCA_036503915.1 Lacipirellulaceae bacterium
ACTATCTGGTACACGGTTATCGACGCAGCGGCGTCGCCATCTTTTTCACGCACGTCGATCCATATTGGAACGCTTTAATTGGGCTGACCTTTAGTCCTTGTCCTTTTTCTTTGATTCACCTCTGCGCTGATTTCGCGATGCATCTTGTCTCTGATCGTTTGATGGATCCTTGGACGCGCCCTGGCGATTGTTGCCACGGCTTTCGCGCTGACCACCTTGCGACTGGCGGCCGGCCGACGCGCCTTGGCGATTGTCTCGATTCGCACTCTGACGCTGCGATTGGCCCTGTGAACGGACGTTGCGCCGCGCCTGAGGATCCTGTTGCTGCGGCCCGTCTGCTGTCCCTGGCCTAAAGGCTTGACGAATTCCCGGTTGGCCGCCACGCTTTCTGGGCTGGGGTTGAACTTGCAAGTCCGGTTTGAGTACTTCGTGTCGTTGCGGCGGAGCGTTTTTCTTGCCGAGCTGATCGGCGGGCGGCGCCACGAACGGAGATCGCGAGAGTTTTCGTCGTACCGGCCCAGCTGCCGTGGCAGGATCTACGCCGGGCCTGCGCGTCGCTTTGGCCTCGAACTGTTGCCGTTGCTGAAGGTACTTACGATATTCTTGCCCGCGCTGGCCATATTGTTGTCGTTCCTTCTCGTCGACTGGCTGGAATCGCTGCCGACTGTCTTTTTTGCGGGCCAGTTCCTCGAGCGACTCGGCCACCGCGATGCGATTTCTGTTAGACGAATCTCTACGCCCATCACGTTCTCTTTGTGCCGCCCACGTGCGCGGCGGCCGGGCGTCTTCATTGTCGTGGAAATTGCGGAAGCGATCCTTGGTCCGGCGCTCCCAGTCACGTTCTTGCCGATGCTGCCAACGCTGGTTGGCGTAAATGGGATCGTAACCGCGGCGGCTGGAGTGGTACGAAAACCAGGGTGAAAATCCAGCATCCGCGTAATTGGAACCGTAGTAATCGCCGAAGTAGTAATGGCCATAGCGAGGCCGTACAAACAGGTGGCTGACGAACACGCCCGGGTTAATCACCGTCGATGGCGAGTAGGTAAAACCGCGCCGTGTGCGGAGACCGCCATCAAAATAGACCGGCGCAAACACCACTCCGCGACGTGGAACCGAGTAATCGTAGTAGCCATCGACGAAAACGTAGCCGCTGGGTGTCCACACATAATGATCGGGAACCCAATCCCAGTCTCGGTGGCCTGTTGCCCAATAACCGGGGCGCCAGGCATATCGGTTTTGTTGCCAGACCCAGCAGCCCGGTAGCCAATGTTGATCTGGGGAAGTCGCCGCAACGTTGGGGCCTACTTCGACCGACGCCGGTGGCTCGGGCAAGTACTGTATCTCGGTCGCGTTGGCATCGGCCCAGTAACCTGAAGTCCATTGGGCTACTTGCCCAGTCTGGCCCCAATAGCCGGGCACCCATTGGCGACCCGGTGGCAGCGCGCGCCAGATGCCGCTGACCCACAGGAAATCGTTGCGCTCATCATCCCAGGCCCAATAGCCGGGTATCCAGTTCAGGTTTGTCCCTTCCGGTCTTTGTTGAGGCGGCAGTTCTTCAATGTCGGCCGGCGGCGCTTCCGGCGCCACGATGCCCGGCTCCGGATCGAACGTGATCGTTTCTGCAAAAGCTTCGTGCACCGGCCCTCGCGTGAGCACTTCCACGCCGTCCTGACTAGTGCTCGGTAATTGCTGTGCGGCAATGAGTTGGTTCACGCCAATCGTGGTGGTTACGACCACCAACGCGGTGACAGTGGACCATCGCCCCATAGCCTTCAGGACGTACAGATGTTCCAACAATTCAAGTTTCATTTGTTTCTCTTTCTCGTCAGGCAGTTGGGAAGTCGCGGTGATTCGTTCACTCGCCAACAAGAGCGCAAAAAAAACCGACGAGGCAGAACACCCAAAGGCATTCCACCACGTCGGCTTACTCGTTAACGAGCCCCCCGGCCCGGCCGGGTTACTCTTTACTTAGTCATCCGAAAACTTCGCTTTAAATCCTCATTGGAGCCCCGGAAGTTCCACAAGGCTACATTGGCATTTCCTGCTACTGTAACTGTAGACCGTCAACCGCAGAGTACAAGCCCCATTTCGGAACTGCGTCCGAGTCGGAAGGACACCTTTAAATCACACACGGTCCGTTATCACTTGTTTTGTGGGCTGGCGCAGCGACGTGCCTATTTCAAAGAATGCTTGGAATACGGGGCAAGTTTCAAGTGCCTGATTAGACACCAGGAGAGGTCGAAGCTGCGGTATGCGAAGGAATCGGGCGCTTCGAACAAGATTACATGGGTCGGGGGCCAAGGATATTCACGCTTACCTGATCGGGGATCGTCTTGCCCGACGAACCAACCGGCTGGTCGTTTTTTTAAACGACGTTGTCGACTCCTGACGCCGTCCACTTTGGAAGGCTTTGCCTCTTCAAAAGCAGCCTTTCTTGATTTCCTGGCGAATCAGATCTTTCAGCCGATCCACGTTTTGCTGATCCTGCCGCTTGAACTCTTTCCACAAGTTCTGCAAATCGGCGTTGCCTTCGGCGTTGGCGATGTACTGATCGTAGCGCCAGACGCCGTCGAGGCGCTTACTCATTTCGTGAATGAGATCGTGGTCGTGATTGGCGATCGCCTTCGTTTCGCCGATATGCGCTTCGTGCTCTTGCGTGGCTTGCTGGCTTCCCATTTTTCATCTCCTTTGCAATGTGGGGGATTCGAAACCGAGACCATTGTAGCTAATTGTGAACAGGCGACTGATCGCCGACAGCGATTCCCGACCTGCCATTTCGTAATGCCCGTCCAATCTCTTGGCCGAGAGGCGCATGCCTTATTCCGACCCGGCGATCCCGTTGAGCCTTGATGCTGTCCGGCGTGTGGCCTGTCCGGGCGACAGGCCAGTGCGCGCCAAATCTATGGCACAGGACGCTTCTTACCGTCCGCGGCCGCGGCTCCAATAATAGCCGCCACCCCCGCCGAACACGAGGATCAACACGACGATCAGAATTAGTAGCGTAGTAGTGCTCATGATCTTTCCCTTTCTTTGACTAAACCAAGCCGGCTTCGGCCACGCCTCAGCATCGGCTACCCAATTACGTTCGCGCACTGCGACGATGTTCAGTCGCGCAGTTTTTTCACGGCTTGCATGACCTTGTCGGCGACTTGCTTGACCGCGCCGACTGTCTGGTCGGCCTTGCCCTCGGCGCGAAGCTTGTCGTTGCCGGTCAACACGCCGGCGGCTTCCTTGATTCGGCCTTTCGCCACGTCTGCCTTACCACCCATGATGCGTTTCCTCATTGCTGCACGTTGTTGAGAGAACCGAGCGCAAAAAAACCGACGTGGCGGAACACCCTGAGGTATTCCACCACGTCGGCTTACTCGTTAACGAGCCCTCCGCCGCGGCGGATTGCCCTTTATCTAGTCTCCGAAGAGCGTCAAATCAATGCGCTAAGCGGAACTGCTGTCCAGCTCCTACCGCACACCACTATTTCATTGTATGGCGCTGAACGAGGAAGAGAAATGAATTCTTGTCTTCGTCCCGTGGGAATTCGGCCAGTTTCTCAAGCGGGCCCGGAATCAGCCGCCCGAATTCACGGCCGCCACGGTGGTTCTGCCGAGCACGGGGCGCCGTCGCTGCGTCCCCTTTTCTTCGCCTGGTTTTGAAGCGCCCCATTGACACCAGTTGAAGCCCGGCAGATCTCCCAATAAAATGCGTCCTCACCCCCAACAATCGGGTAATATGGACACGCTGTCCTCATCAACCCGAGACTTGGCCCGGCGGTTGCTGGCCGTGGAAGCAGCGAGCCCGACTGCTGCCGATCCGCGCGTGCATGAAGCGGTTCGCGTCTGTGAAAAACTGCGCGTCTCCGTCACACGATTTGCAGGCGCAGACGGCTTTACAGCGCTCCTGCGGCGGGCGCTAGCTCTGGCCCGGGCGGAAGTTCCTGCGCTGCACGGCGTCACGGAGAAGGCCGACGGTTCCATGGAGGGACTTGAAGCGCTCGCGGCTGATGCGCGAAACGTCGGCACCGACGCGGCAGTGGCCATCATCGCCCATCTGCTCGGACTGCTGATCACCTTCATCGGCGCACCGCTCACGGTGCGCCTGGTGGGCGAGGGTTGGCCCGACGCATTGTTGGACGAATAACCTTGAATCATCGAGGCTGCTCCATGAGCACACAAGGACAAAATCAAGGACAGGAACGAGTGATCATTCGGCAGCTGCCCACCGGCGTGCCGGGCCTTGATGAAATCCTCGGCGGCGGCCTGCCTGAGTACTCCTTCAACATCATCGCCGGCGCGCCCGGATGCGGCAAGACCACGCTGGCGCATCAGATCATGTTCGCGAACGCCAGCCCGCAGACGCCGGCACTGTACTTCACCGTCCTGGGCGAGCCGGCCATCAAGATGCTGCGCTACCAGCAGCAGTTCGCCTTCTTCGACCTGTCCAAAATCGACGGACCAGAGAAGGCTATTCATTTCGTCAACCTCAGCCAGCTCGTACTGG
>DASXWB010000433.1:0-1783 GCA_036503915.1 Lacipirellulaceae bacterium
CAAAGGCAGTGGCATGCGCTGGGGCGAAGACGGCTCCGATGCCGTCTGCCATCTCCGTGCCCTCTACCTCAGCGAGCCCGGACAGTGGGAAGCCTTCTGGAAAACTTACCCAAACTAACCACAAACCTGATGCTCACACCGACGACCACGGTTCGGTTGCCGCGGCGCAGCGAGTAAAGTAAACTTTCTAAGTTATTCGACGGCAGGGCTTTATCCTGCGTGCGCATCGAACTCGACGAGAACGCTCTCTGCGGCGAGGCAGGAGCCTTTTCGCGCAAGGTTGAGCTTGCATACCGATGCCGCTCGCGCAATGGTGGTTTGAGGCACGACAATTGTGGCATCCATGGTAAAGACCAAAACCGACGTTGCCTTTCAGCGCTGTGTGATGCCCGACTGCGCCGCGACATATGACGTCGGCGAGGAGCGCACTAGTTGCGAGGCCTGCGGCGCGCTTTTGGACATCGATTATGACTGGGACAGCCTGCCCATCCCGGCGTCATTGCGGTCGTTTGAAGACAAGTGGAGCCGCCGCAACGAGCCTTTGTGCTTGAGCGGCGTGTGGCGATTCCAAGAGCTGTTGCCCTTCGCCCCGCCGAGCAAGATCGTCACGATCGGCGAAGGGCAGACGCTGTTGCAGCCGTCCGACGGCGTTGGTCGGTACGTTGGAGTTCAGCCGGGAAAGTTACTGCTGCAGTACGAAGGCCTCAACCCTTCGGGCAGCTTCAAAGACAACGGCATGACGGCGGCGTTCACGCATGCTCACACGATCGGCGCACGCCGCGCAGCTTGCGCATCGACCGGCAACACAAGCGCTTCCCTGGCGCTGTATTGCGGCGTGAGCAAGTTGATGCAGGCGATCATCTTCATTGGCTCCGGCAAAATCTCTTATGGAAAGCTCTCTCAGGCGCTCGACTACGGCGCGCTCACCATCCAAATCGCCGGCGATTTTGATGATGCCATGTTGCGCGTGCAGCAGGTCAGCAAGCAGCAAGGAATTTACCTGGTTAACAGCGTGAATCCGTTCCGCCTGGAAGGCCAGAAAACGATTATGTTCCGCGTCCTGGAGGCTCTCGGCTGGGAGGTGCCGGACTGGATCGTGGTACCCGGCGGAAACTTGGGCAATAGCAGCGCGTTCGGCAAAGCGTTCCACGAATTGCGCGAGCTGGGTTTGATCGATCGCGTGCCGCGGCTGGCTGTGATCAATGCGGCAGGCGCCAGCACGCTTTACGAGCTTTATGAACAGCGCGGCTTGCGCTGGAACGGCGGCCGGCCCGATGCGAGCATCATCAACAATTACTACGCCGAGTTGGACAATGCGGGGCGGCGAGCATCAACGATTGCCAGCGCGATCGAGATCAACCGGCCGGTGAACCTGTCGAAGTGTCTGCGCGCACTCGATCGCTGCGACGGCGTCGTTCGCGAAGTAACCGACGAGCAAATGCTCAACGCCAAAGCTCAAATTGGCGCTAACGGTTTGGGTTGCGAGCCGGCCAGCGCTGCAAGCGTAGCGGGGGCGAAGCTGCTTCGCGAGGAAGGCGTCATCGAACCGGGCGAGCGGGTCGTGTGCATCCTCACCGGGCACCAGCTGAAGGATCCCACGGCGACCGTAGCGTATCACACCGCCGACCAGGCCGAGTTCAACCGCGTGCTCGGAAGCCGCGGCGTCGGCCGGGCCGCATTTGCCAATCGTGCCGTGAAGGTTGAGAATAACTTGGACGAAATTATTCGGGCAATTGAGCTGAATAGTTAGCGTAGCAGGCACCGGGCACCCGGCGGCCGGCTT
>DASXWB010000434.1:0-1707 GCA_036503915.1 Lacipirellulaceae bacterium
CGCCAAATCACTTTTGTGATCTTAACTTACGATGCGGCATCGTCTTGCGACCGACGCTCAAGAACCGATGGAATGGCCACTTTCTGCCAAAGTGGCCGATGTGCCGCTTAGCAGAGACAAAGCCGGCTCGGACGCCTGTCAGTTTGGCAGCGAAGGCATCTCGGCTAACTTGGCGTCCGCGGCAGGTCGCTTCTCCGCAGATACACGACGCGGGCAAACCGGCCGCCGATGTAGCCGAACAGCAATGCACACCAACAATGCGCGATTCCCATCAATGTCTCTGGGTCGGGTGTTCTGCGAGTCTGGCTGAAGGCCTGAATACCGGGCGGAGGATTTGCCGGATCGTAGTTTGGGAGGACTTGGGCGTTGCGGTAATCCAACCATTCAATCGTTTCCGTTGGCGGAAATAAGTGCTTCACAGCTCTCGACGTCGGCAATCGACCGTATTGGAGATCCATTTCAAGATTTAGATTTCCTTCTCCCTGTCGGGGACTATTCACAACAATCACGCCGTAGATCGCCATGAGCAGGAACAGACCAATAGCGAAGGCTTGTCGCGGGCCTCGATCGATCACAGCAACTACGGCCGCCCACATGAAGATCGCCATCGTGATCGTGTAGACGAATGTTCGCCACGCGGGTGAGGCGTATTTCAGCGACGCAATCGCTATAGCGACCATGGCGATCAGCAGCAGCAACTCGCGAAGCGACAGGCGGAACAACGCTGTCCACGATAAAGCACGGGTTGTCGTCACGTTGGACATAATGGGATGCTAATTCACATAGATTGCTTGTCGGTACACCCCGCCTGGTTACTCAATAGCATCCGGCATAGGTTCGTCCGACCCGACATCCTCGGCGATGCCCTCCGTATCGGCATCCGGCGCGGGTATGTCGGCGAAGTACGCTTCCAGCCTCAGGTCTCCATCGCCGCTCCAGTCGCTGCGGCCGTATTCATTATTTTCCGGCGGCCGGCCACCATCGTCGTCGCAATCGACGCCGAGGCTATAAAGCAGATATCCGCCGTTCTGCCGCCGATAAACAAATACCTCGCGATTTGACGCGAACGGGTCAGCAAACCATGTACTTATACGCATTGCCGCGAGGTCGTCGAGTGCTTCAGGGTATTCTCTGCTGCGCAAATGGCGTAGTCTCAACGAAAGTTCCGTGATAAGCAAACGCACCGTCGCCTGGCTCTTTCGGTCGAGATCTTCGAGAAACTGTGTGTGATTCGCGTCCAGAGACGCATCAAGTCGATTAGCGGTATCGCCGAGGGCCGCTGTGAAATGGCCAATCCAGCCGAACTCGTTTTCCGACTGTGCTCGATGGTAGCGAAGCAGTTTTACGATCGGCTCACGGCGATTCTCCATTTCGATAAGGCGTTGAATGATGGCTTCACACTGCGGTTCATCGAGGAATGGCAGCAAGCGATAAATTTCGGCTATGGCCATCTCCACAAATGTATCAGCTCGAAGATGCGTGGAAAAATCGGTAGCACGGCTTGTTGATTCCCCTACCCGTAATAGATCGAGCGCGCTTTCCATCGCTGTTGCGATATCTCCGTCGGCTCGCCCCGCGTCCGATCGCGCCGCCAATACTTGGGCCAATACGGAAAGCTGGCTGTTCTTTTCCATCTCGTTGCGCCAGCCCTCAGCTTCGCCGGCGATCCACTCGACTGTCACAGGACGCAAAAATGGCCGCTCGAGG
>DASXWB010000435.1:0-12415 GCA_036503915.1 Lacipirellulaceae bacterium
GGCTGATAAATTGCATCTATTGACTGCTGCGCCGCCAATGGGCCGAGGGCGCCCAACGGAAGCCCGGATCGACGGAGTAAAAGCTTGCACCCGGGATCATTCGTTGCGCAGACATCAATAATGGTATCGGGCAGTGTGCTGCTTCAGGTTTGTACCGCCGAAACTGGGTGCAAAGACATACTTACGATGGGAGAAGGGGAATTGCTAGGATGGTCATCGCCGACAGACGAGCGCAAATACGTTGCAAAGGCAGTAGCGATGGAGCCCGTTGAGGTTATCCAGATTGACGGCTACAAGATGCAGGAGATCTGCGATTCCGATCAACGCTTTGGTTACGAGTTCCTGCGACGCGCCATGATGGCCTTGGCCAAGTGGTTGAGTGAAACGTGGAGGCAACTCCGCATCGTGTATCTGGCCCATCAGTTGCCGTTCGCGATGAGTCCGGCAGCTGAAAATCAATAGAACGCTGTCGCCAACTTTACGTCAAAGGAAACATGACGATGGTTGAAACTGCGACGAAGCGCAAGGAGGCTTTGCATCCCAGCGGCGACAAGCGCTTTAAGCTGCTGGAGGTGACGATGAAGCGCCACCAGTTCCGCTCGGACTCTCTCATCGAAGTATTGCATGCCGCGCAGGAGCTGTTTGGCTTTCTTGAGCAGGATCTGCTGTTTTTCATCGCGCGCCATCTGAAGCTTCCGCCGAGCAAAGTCTTCGGCGTCGCGACTTTTTATAATTTCTTTAGTCTGCGGCCCAGGGGCGAACACACTTGCGTCGTATGCACCGGCACCGCCTGCTATGTCAAAGGCGCCGATGTGCTTCTAAAGGCGATTGAGCAAATGGCCGGGATCAAAGCAAGCGAGACGACGGCGAATGGCAAACTGTCGCTGGTCACCGCGCGATGCCTCGGCGCCTGCGGGATCGCTCCAGCGGTTGTGCTCGACGGAACAGTTAAAGGCAAAGAGACGCCGGAATCCGTGGTACTCCAAGTGAAGGGGTGGCTGTAGCATGGATGCGCAACAATTGACCGAGCTTGGAAAGATGGAAAAGCGCTCGCAGTTCCCCCTGCGGATCCGCTGCTGCATGGCGGCCGGCTGCCTTTCGGCTAACTCCCAATCAGTATTTGACCGCTTGAAACACGCCGTCGACGCTCAGGGATTTAATGACAAGGTCCAGGTCTGTGCTGTCGGTTGCTTGAGACTTTGTTGCGAGGGGCCGCTCGTGCAAGTGGATCCCGAAGGCGCGCTTTACCAGAAGGTGACCGCCGAGAATGCAGCGTCGATAGTCGGCAGCCTAACCGGCGGCCAAGCTATCGCCGCTCGCGGTGATCCGAACAGCCCGTTCTTTGCCAAACAGTCGTCTGTAGTTTTGGAAAACTCGGGCTTTATCGAACCGGAGCGAATCGAATCGTATATCGCGGCCGATGGCTACCAGGCCCTTGCGCAAGTACTGCACGATATGGAACCGGCCGAAGTCGTTGACGAGATCGTTCGAAGTGGCTTGCGAGGGCGCGGTGGGGCCGGATATCCCACCGGAGTTAAATGGTCCATGATCGCCAAGCAATCGACCGAGCGGAAGTATGTGGTTTGCAACGCCGATGAGGGAGATCCCGGCGCGTTCATGAATCGCAGCGTGCTGGAAGGCGATCCGCACAAGGTGTTGGAAGGAATGGCAATCGCAGGTTATGCGGTTGGCGCAAGCCAAGGCTATATCTACGTTCGCGGTGAATATCCGCTGGCAATCGAGCGCCTGAAGATGGGAATCAAACAGGCAAATAAATATGGACTGCTTGGTAGTCGGATTTGCTCGTCACCTTTCGATTTTACAATCGACATCAGGATCGGCGCCGGAGCATTTGTCTGCGGTGAAGAGACAGCGCTGATGGCCTCGATCATGGGCGGCCGCGGCACGCCAAGCCCACGACCGCCGTACCCAGCTGAACGCGGTCTTTGGGGCTACCCCACCTTAATAAACAACGTGGAGACGTTTGCCAACGTCCCCGGCATTATTCGACGGGGTGCCGAGTGGTTCGCCAGCATGGGCACCGAGAAGAGTAAAGGCACGAAAGTCTTTTGCCTTACAGGAAAAGTCCGGAACATCGGTCTGGTAGAAGTGCCGCTCGGCACGACCCTCCGCCACATCGTGGAAGACATTGGTGGCGGATGCCCTGGCGGGAAAGTGAAGGCAGTGCAGACCGGAGGACCGTCTGGCGGATGCATCCCCGCCGAGTTGCTCGATACGCCAGTCGATTATGAAGCCCTGGCATCGCTCGGTTCCATCATGGGCTCCGGCGGAATGATTGTCATGGACGACAGGAACGACATGGTGGATGTCGCCCGGTTCTTTATGAACTTTTGCATGGACGAATCGTGCGGCAAGTGCATTCCATGCCGTGCGGGCACCGTGCAGCTTTCGAGGCTGCTTACAAAAATCATCGATGGCGCAGCAACCGATGCGGACCTGGCAAGATTGGAATCACTTTGCGCAATGGTCAAGGAGACGAGTCTTTGCGGATTGGGCCAAACGGCTCCCAATCCCGTCCTCAGCACATTGCGTTACTTCCGAAGCGAATACACGTCGCGAATAAAAGCTGCGGCCAACGGGCGGCCACCCACTCAACTTCCGATTATTTCCGCTTGGTGAGGCATCATTCGCATGGCAGTCAAGACGCTCACAATCGACGGCCAGCTGGTGAGTGCGCGCGAGGAGGATACGATCCTGATCGCCGCCCGAGAGGCAGGCGTTTCCATTCCCACGCTGTGCTACGTTGATGGCCTGTCGCCGGTAGGTGCATGCCGGCTCTGTCTGGTTGAGCAAGCCGGCGTAAATCGGCTGCAGGCCGCGTGCGCAACGCGAGTGCAGGAAGGCATTGAAATCCATACCAATACTCCTCGGCTGCAGGAATACCGCCGCATGATTATCGAGTTGCTCTTCGCGGAGCGCAACCACATTTGCTCGGTATGTGTGGCAAATGGCCATTGTGAGCTTCAAGATCTGGCGATGGCGCATGGCGTCGATCATATCAGGTTTGATTATTTGCATCCGATGCTTGACGTCGATGTGTCTCACGAGCGATTTGGCGTGGATCACAATCGCTGCATTTTATGCACACGTTGCGTACGCGCGTGCGACGAGATCGAAGGCGCTCATACGTGGGATGTAAGTGGTCGGGGTACGAAGTCGCGAGTCATCACCGATATGAATCAACCGTGGGGCGAGTCAGAAACGTGCACGTCCTGCGGCAAGTGCGTACAGGCCTGCCCAACCGGCGCCATTTTTCGTCAAGGGTCGACGGTTGCCGAGATGGAACGAGATCGCACGATGCTTCAATTCCTAGTCACAGCGCGAGAGAAGAAGCAATGGCTCGTTTGAAATTGGCGACAATTTGGCTGGCGGGCTGCTCCGGTTGTCACATGTCGTTCCTTGATTTGGACGAATGGCTGCTGGAGTTGGCTAAACTCGCCGACGTGGTTTACAGCCCAGTGCTGGATATTAAGGAGTTTCCGGAAGGCGTCGACGTGACGCTCGTAGAAGGGGCCGTCGCAAACGAAGAGAACCTCGAAATGCTTCGAACCGTGCGCCAACGATCAAAGCTGCTCGTTTCTTTTGGCGACTGCGCGGTCACCGGAAACGTCACGGCTTTGCGCAATCCGCTGTCCGCAGCCGAGCCAGTGCTCGCGCGCAGCTACGTCGAGCTTGCGGACGAAAAACAAGGCGCGCCGTCGGAACCCGGTATTCTTCCCGTGTTATTGGATCGCGTGGAGCCATTGCACGCGATTGTGCCGGTCGATTATTTCCTTCCCGGTTGCCCGCCGTCGGCAAATGAAATCCGCATCGTGTTGGAGGCGTTTGCCGCCGGGCGTGCTCCGATGTTGGAAGGAAAGCAGATCAAGTTTGGTTAGAAATCTACCATGTCGAAAAGAATCGTCATCGATCCGGTTTCTCGCATCGAAGGCCACGCCAAGATCACTGTCCACTTGGACGACAACAACGACGTGAGCGAGGCGCGTTTTCATGTGGCCGAATTTCGCGGCTTTGAGAAATTCTGTGAGGGCCGCCCATACACGGAAATGGCCGGCATAACATCGCGGGTTTGTGGAATTTGCCCCGTCAGCCATCTGATTGCTTCGGTAAAGGCGGGTGATGCAATCATGGCTGTGGCAATTCCGCCTGCGGCCGAGAAACTGCGGCGACTCATGAATCTTGCTCAGATTGTGCAATCCCACGCGCTTAGCTTTTTCCATCTAAGCTCGCCCGATCTATTGCTTGGCTTCGAAAGTCCGCCCGAGCAGCGAAATATTTTCGGCGTCGCCAATGTTAATCCTGCGTTGGCGCGCGGCGGCATTCGACTGCGCCAATTTGGCCAGGAAATCATCGAGGCACTAGGCGGGAGAAAGATCCATCCGGCATGGACGACTCCCGGCGGCGTTCGCGGACCGTTGACTGACGAGGAATGTCAACGGATCAGAGGCCGCGTCGACGAAGCAATTGCGACTGTGACGACCGCTCTAGAATTGTTCAAAAGTGTTCTTCAAAAGTATCAGGACGAAGCGGACTCGTTCGGAAACTTTCCGACGCTGTTCATGGGGCTAGTCGCGGATGATGGCACATGGGAGCACTACGGCGGCCGGCTTCGATTTGTCGACGACGCCAGGGCCATAGTCGCCGACAAGTTGGACCCTTACTGTTATCGTGACTTCATCGGCGAAGCGGTCGAATCGTGGTCGTATTTGAAGTCGCCATATTACAAGCCGCTGGGCTATCCGGACGGCATCTACCGCGTCGGTCCTCTCGCGCGCTTGAATTTGTGCGAACGCATTGGGACGCCGCTGGCCGACCGAGAGCTCGACGAATTTCGTAATCGCGGCGAGCTAGCGCGGACGTCGGCCTTTTATTATCACTATGCACGCCTGATTGAGATTCTCGGAGCGGTCGAGCGGATTGCTGAACTGGTCGATGATCCGGACGTACGGTCGGCGGACTTCCGCGCTCGGGCAGGTGTCAACCGACTGGAAGGCATTGGCTGCAGCGAAGCGCCGCGCGGGACTTTGTTTCACCACTACCAAGTCGACCGAAATGGAATCATACGAATGGTAAATCTGATCATCGCTACAGGTCAGAACAATTTGGCGATGAATCGAACCGTCACACAAATCGCGCGCCGCTATATTCACAACGGTCACGCAACCAATGGCATTCTCAATCGCCTTGAGGCAGGCATTCGTGCGTACGACCCATGCCTGAGTTGCTCGACCCACGCGGTCGGCAGCATGCCACTCGTAGTGGATGTGGTCGATGCTGACGGCCATGTGGTGAATCAATGGAAAAGAGACTGCGAATGAGTTCCTTCGAAAAACCGATTCTCGTCATCGGATACGGTAGCACGCTTCGCGGCGACGACGCTGTGGGGCGGCGGGTCGTTGAGATCATCGCGAACCGCATTCTGCCAAATGTTACTGCCGTTTCGGTGACGCAGCTTGTGCCGGAGCTTGCCGCACAAATCGCAACGGCTCAGGCGGTGATCTTCGTGGATGCGTCAAGCGACAGCGATCTTAGCCACGTCGACGTTCGTGAAATCGTCAATGTACCTGGCATCCTCTTCGCGCCGCACATTTTTTCTCCTCGCGAACTACTTTCTTTAGCTTCGGCATGTTACGAACGAACTCCGCCTGCATGGCTCATTGCTGTGCCTTCCATGAGATTCGAAATAACGGACGGAATTTCATCTGCTGCACGACGAAACATCTGTTCGGCAGTTGACGCTGTCGAGCAGCTCATTAATGAATTGTCAGAGAATGCGGTGCCATATGCATGAAGTTGGCCTCATGCAGACGGCACTGGAGATGGCGTTTGCTCACGTGCGGCAGGCCGGAGCGAGCCGCATTCATCGAATGCAACTGCGCGTCGGGGTACTTTCGGGAGTTGTCCCCGAAGCGCTTGAGATGGCGTTTGCTGCGGCCACACGGGATACACCCGCCGATGGGGCTGAGCTCGTCGTCGAGCAAGTGCCGGTCATCTGCCGATGCGCTCAATGCGATTACGAATTCTGTCCGACTGACTTCGTTTTTTTATGTTCCAATTGCGGCGCGCTCAATTCGTGCGTCCAGCAAGGGCGTGAGTTAGAGTTGGCGTCGCTGGAGGTGTCGTGAAATGTGTCGAGAATGTGGTTGCAGCGATCCGAACCGGCTCGAAGAAGTCGCCCGTGCGCACGAACACGCCCACGGTCATCCGCATCATCACCATCATCACGATGGCGAGCATGCTCACGATCATGTGGGTGAACATCACGCCGATGTATCCAGCCATCGGCATGGACACGCACACGGCGGACCGCGCACGGTCGTCATCGAGCGCTCGCTGCTTGAAATGAACGACCATCTGGCGATGCATAACCGGGAGCGATTTCGCGATAACGGCGTCTTCGTGATCAATCTGATGTCGTCGCCAGGCGCTGGCAAAACGCGGTTGTTGGAGCGAACTCTCAACGATCTGGCCGGATCGCTTCAAATGGCGGTTATTACGGGTGATCTGCAAACGGACAACGACGCCCGTCGGCTAGCCGACCGAGGCGCGCCCGTGGTGCCCGTTACGACCGGCACCATGTGCCATCTTGAGGCCGACCTAATCAGCCGGGTTTGCGAAGACCTCGACCTAAAATCCATCGACGTACTGTTTATCGAGAATGTGGGAAACCTGGTCTGCCCTGCGTCCTTTGATCTCGGGGAAGACGCGCGTGTCGTGCTGATGTCCGTCACCGAAGGAGAAGACAAGCCACTCAAGTACCCGCCGATGTTCAAATTGGCCGACGTTATCCTGCTGACGAAGATCGATCTCGCAGCGGCTGCCGGCTTCGACCGAGTGGCGGCACTGGAAAATATCAAGGGCGTCGCTCCGCAGGCCGAGCTGATTGAACTTTCGGCGCGCTCGGGTGACGGCCTCAATCGATGGTATGAGTTCCTCTTCGAGGCGGTGGGTCTCAGGGCACAAGCGAGGCCATTGGCAATCGCAACTGCAACGACTTAGCAGCCCATTATTCCAGTCGAACACAGCGAAACGAAGCTCAGTGCAGGAGCTAAAGTGACATCTATAAGTTTAAGCCGTGGCGACGCGATCCATGGCCAGGCGGCAATTGCCGAGCCGTTTTCAATCAATTCGGCGCGCCGTCTCATCCTCGACGGCGGCGTGCAGGGATTAGGTGTGCGGCCGGCGATTTTTCGCCTGGCGACCGACTTGGGCCTTGGCGGCTCAGTCCGGAATTCGCAGCGTGGCGTGGAAATCGAAATCGAGGGACCAGAACAACTGCTGGAGTACTTTGAGAATTCGTTGTCCAGGGCCTTGCCATCAGCTGCCGGTCTTTCCCAGGTGGAATCGGTTCCGATCTCGCCGCAAGGCCGCGCTCTATTTGCAATCGTGAGCGAACTAAGCGAAGGCCCGTTGGTGGCGCATGTGCCGAAAGACCGGGCCCTATGTGCGCAATGCTTGCGCGAAATTGGACGGCAGAGCGACCGCCGCCTCAATTATCCCTTCACGAGCTGTACGCTTTGTGGTCCGCGCTACACCGTGATCCGAAAGATGCCGTTCGAAAGAAACGATACGGCGATGGACAAATTTCCGCTTTGCGCCGATTGTCTCCACGAGTTTCGGCAGCCACGAGATCGAAGATTCCACGCGCAGACAATGGCTTGTCCTGCCTGTGGACCGCACATTACAAGCCATGAAATTGCGCGCAGCAATCGACTGCACGGAACTCAGGCGTTAAAGGAAGCGATTCGCAATATTGCTGGTGGAAGGATTGTTGCGCTGAGAGGCCTGGGCGGCTATCAGTTGATAGTGGATGCGACGAACGAATTAGCCGTCGGGCGCCTGCGTGACCGCAAAAATCGCCCCGCCAAGCCGCTTGCTGTATTGGTCAAATCTGTCGATGTAGCCAGGCGACTGGCTCATTTTAACGAGATGGAACTGACCGCGATTGAGGATGCGTCAGGACCGATTGTTCTCGTGAAGGCGTATGCGAAGAACGGTCTTGCTGCCGCAATACATCCGCATTTGGATGCGGTGGGCTTGATGCTGCCAACGACGCCGCTGCATGCAGTTTTGGCGCGCTATAGCGGTCGGCCGTTGGTTTGCACCAGTGCAAATCGCGAAGGTGACCCGCTCGAATACAAGGTAGAAGACGCGGATCAACATTTATCCGATCTATGCGACGCATGGGTTGAGCACGACCGTGAGATTGTGCGCCCGATCGACGATAGTGTGGTTCGAGTGATCGCGGACCGGCGTGTAACAATTCGTTTGGCGCGTGGACTGGCACCTCTCGTGCTTGATTTGCCGCCCGTGCCGCCGGCAATTGCTGTCGGCGGGTATCTGAAATCAGCAGCCGCGTGGTCCAACGGCCACCAAAGCGTCCTTGGGCCGCACATCGGTGATCAGCAGAGCCTGCCTGCCCGCCAGCGGTTTCTGGATCATTTGGACGACATGCAGCGGCTCTACCGGTTCCGCGCTGAGCTGCTCATCCATGACATGCATCCCGAGTACTTTTCGTCTCAATGGGCGCAAAAGCAGGGAATCCAAACGCTGGCCGTTCAGCACCACCATGCCCATGTTGCGGCCGGGATGCTTGAACACAGCTGGCTTGATCGCAAAGTACTTGGTGTGGCGTGGGACGGAACCGGATATGGAACCGACGGCACGATCTGGGGTGGAGAGTTTTTGATTTGCTCATCGACTTCTTTCGAACGCGTCTGTCGCCTGCGACCCTTCCGCTTGCCCGGCGGCGAGGCGGCAATTCACGAGCCGTGGCGCGCTGCATTGAGCATATGCGCACAGACGGACAGGTCCAACAATCATAAGCGGTTGTTGGCGTGGAACGTCGATGCTCAACAACTCGAATCTGTTTCGAAGATTATTGACCGGCCTCAGTTTTCACCACTTACTTCGAGCGCGGGCCGGTTAATTGATGCGGCGGCAGCCATCATCCTCGGCCTAGACCACGCCGACTTTGACGGCCAGCCTGCCATGCGGCTTGAATCAGCTGCCGATCGTGATGCGAAAGGTTGGTACGAGTTTCCGTTGTCGGAAGGCGAATTGCCTGAGCTCGATTGGCGCCCGCTGTTTACCGGATTGCTGGCCGATCAGCGATGTGGCGCGGAGCCGAGCGTGATTGCAATGCGTTTTCATCGCAGCCTGGCTCACGGCATCCTGCGCGTGTGCAAGCAATGGCGAGAAATGCCAACGGTCCTCTCAGGCGGTGTGTTTCAAAACAAATTGTTAACGGAACTTGTGGCAGAAATGCACGACGAATCTCAACCGCTCGGCCTGCCGGGAATTATTCCGCCTAACGACGGCGGTTTGGCCGCGGGGCAACTCGCCATTGCCGCGGCAAAGGTAGGTGCCCTGCGATGTGTTTAGCGATACCAGGCCAAGTCGTTGAGCTGCTCGAAATCGAGCCGCCGTTCACGGCTGCGCTTGTGGAATTCGCCGGCGTGCGTCGGCATGTGAGCCTCGCCTGCGTGCCTGAAGCCATAAAAGGCGACTATGTACTAGTCCACGCGGGAGTGGCGATCAGCCGCATTAACGCGGACGAAGCCGCGAAGGTGCTCGCCGCACTGGAGGAGCTCGATTTGGATGAGGAGTCTGCGGA
The DNA here is from genome assembly GCA_036503915.1 of Lacipirellulaceae bacterium. Classification (GTDB taxonomy): domain Bacteria; phylum Planctomycetota; class Planctomycetia; order Pirellulales; family Lacipirellulaceae; genus JABDGM01. Next base: position 9,638 of record DASXWB010000435.1, read on the forward strand.
GGAACCGCTTGCCGAGCTACGTCATAAACCACGTTGAAGGACTCACTCTTTATGAAGTTCGTCGACGAGTACCGTCGCCCCGAGCACTGCCAGCGATTGCTGAACGAGATTCGCCAATCCGTCACGCGCCCATGGACGCTCATGGAGGTGTGCGGCGGTCAAACTCATGGCCTCTTGCGCTACGGCATCGACGCCGCGCTGGATGGCGTCGTGCGATTGATCCATGGCCCCGGCTGCCCGGTTTGCGTTACGCCGCTGGAATCGATCGACTTGGCAATTGAATTGGCGCGGCGGCCGGGCGTGACCGTCACGAGCTTTGGCGACATGCTGCGCGTGCCAGGGAGCCACGCAAATCTGCTGCAGGCCCGCGCTGAAGGCGGTAACGTTCAGATTGTTTATTCACCGCTCGACGCTGTGCGTTTTGCCGCAGAGCACGTCAATCGCGAGGTCGTGTTTTTCGCTGTCGGCTTTGAGACGACGGCACCGGCCACGGCGCTGGCCGTTCATCAAGCAGCCGAGCTTGGCCTGAAAAACTTCTCGCTCCTTGTATCCCACGTTCGCGTTCAGCCAGCGATGGAAATACTCTCCGAGGGCGACGACAGCTGTGTGCAAGGTTTTCTCGCTGCCGGCCATGTCTGCACGGTGGCCGGCTATGCGAGCTATGAGGGGTTCGTTGAGAAATATCGCCTGCCAGTAGTTGTCACTGGATTTGAACCAGTCGACTTGTTGATCGGAATTCAAGAATGTGTCAGGCAGCTTGAATGTGGGGAGGCCGCTGTTGTGAACTGCTATAGTCGATCCGTTGTCGCACCGGGGAACCAGCGGGCGCTAGCGATCATGGAGGATGTTTACGAGATTTGCGACCGCCCATGGCGCGGGCTGGGCACGGTGCCCGAAGGCGGATACCGGCTACGCGCGAAGTGGGCGCAGTTCGATGCCGACCGTCGCTTCGCGCGGCGTCTAGCTGCTGTGCGGGAGTGCTCGGAGTGCCGCAGCGGCGATGTGCTCACTGGGCGCATCAAACCGACGGAATGCGCGCAATTCGGCGTCCGCTGCACGCCGGATTCGCCGCTTGGTGCTCCGATGGTCTCGGCCGAAGGGGCTTGCGCGGCGTACTACCGCTATGTGCCCATGAGACGTACGGCAGAAGGTAACGCCGTCTGAGGCGATCATGGCAATAACCACAATGAGCATGACTTGTCCGGTGACAAACATCACCTCCTCCGAACGCGTGATGCTCGCGCACGGTGAAGGCGGCCGGCTGATGCGGCAATTAATCCACCGGCGCATCATGCCGGCCGTCGATAATGAATTCCTCCGCATTGCCGGAGATGCTGCGGTCCTCCCCAAGCTTCAAGGGCCGATCGCCATGACAACCGATAGCTTCGTCGTGTCGCCGCTGTTCTTCCCCGGCGGCGACATCGGCTCTTTGGCCGTATATGGAACAATAAATGATCTTGCGGTCGCCGGCGCCGCACCACGTTGGATCAGCCTGGCGCTGATTCTTGAAGAAGGCTTGGAAATCGCCGTCTTGGAGCAGGTGCTCGCAAGCGTAGCGGTAGCGGCAAAGCGCGCCGGTGTACTGGTTGTCACGGGCGATACGAAAGTTGTGCCCCGCGGTGCCGCGGATCAGATTTTCATCAATACGACTGGGATTGGAGAAATGGTCGCAGCGCCGCCTGCCGGACCACATGCGATCGAGATCGGCGATGAGCTGATCGTCACCGGTCCGATCGCCCGCCACGGCATTGCCGTTATGGCCGCTCGCGAAGGACTCGCATTTGAACCGCCACCGCAAAGCGATAGCGCGCCACTGGTGGATGCCGTCGTGGCATTGCAGCAAGCGTCGATTCCGCTCCGCGCGCTGCGTGATGCAACGCGCGGAGGTGTCAGTGCGGTTCTTCACGAATGGGCTGAAACCAGCGGGAAGACGCTCATCATTGAGGAGCGGCTGCTGCCGGTGACGCCCGTCGTTCGCGGCGCGTGCGAGCTACTCGGTTTGGATCCTATCCACGTTGCCAATGAAGGCACGATGGTCATTGCCGTACCGCAAGGCTGCGCACATCGCGCGATTCAGGTGCTTCGCAAGGTTCACGAAACGTCGGGGTCGGTTTGCATTGGACACGTCGGGCCGCGCGGTTTGGCCGCCGTATTGGTGGAACGAATCGCCGGGCAGGAGATACCGCTCGACGAACCCATCGGCGCACCGCTGCCCCGCATTTGCTGATTTTCAACGACCCGACGCAAGTGTAGCTGGCGCTCCGACATATGAAAAATGTTTCGGTGTGCCACAGCCGCACATTACGTGCGTGTGGAAGGTAATGATTTTCAATGAAGACCCTTCGCCCCCTGCAATCCCCGCATCTTCGATGCCAAAGCAACGAAACGCCGCCCTCGTGCTGTCCTGCCCCACGATGGCGTATAACGTCTTCGAGTGCATTGTGGCGGTCACATTCGCCCTGCTTGCCGGCAGCCCGGCGCTACTCGGCCTCGGCATCGACAGCTTTGTGGAATCGCTGTCGGGCGCTGTCATGATCTGGCGGTTTTCGGGCGGGCCGTAGAATGACCGCCGTGAGCAAGCCGATTAACTGGGTTTCGATATCGATTCGGCGGAATTTGGTTGGTTTATTGATTCAAACTGCACTTTCTGAAAACTGATTTACGTTAAGCTGCCAGCGCCAGGAGGCGTTGGGTTAGTTGAATGATTTTTGGTGGCAGCCGCCGTGCGGCGGTGATGGTAGATAATTCGTGCTCGATGATTTGTTGGCGCAAGGCTTT
>DASXWB010000436.1:0-1803 GCA_036503915.1 Lacipirellulaceae bacterium
TTCGCGCCCGGGCGCGGCGCACGGTGGAACTGGTGTTCGTCGATGAAGCGGCCGCTGCTGGTGCTGCGATGCCTGAATTCCTCCAAGTCCGACACCGGGAGGGCCACCGGATTCATTGTGAGCTCGAAGGGCCCGCGACGCCGCTCGTCCGGTGGGCGGCCCAGCAGCCGCTCAAGGACGTGACCATTAGCCCGCCCGATTTGGAAACATTGTTTCGCAAGTTCTACGACGTGTCGCTGGATGTGGCGTTATGCGCGGCCTATTGACCAAGACGTTGTATGAAGTCTGGCTGCCGACCCTGCTCTACGGTCTGGGCCTCGCAGTCGTGAAGATGATCCTCACGTACATCCTGCCTCAAATTCATGAGGCTCTCGGCGAAGTGCTTCACCGGCTGCCGTTCGCCAAAACGTTTCTCACCATCCTGCTAGGCAACGCCTTGGGCGCCGAAATCTCGGCCCGCTCGATGCAGGCGTTTCTGTACGTTCATCCGGTCGTGTTGGCGCTTGTGTGGGCGCATGCCGTGACGCTGTGCACGCGCATGCCGGCCGCAGAGATCGACCGCGGCACGATCGACGTTTTGTTGAGCCTGCCCGTTTCGCGCCGCGCTGTGTATGCTTGTGAAACGATCGTCTGGCTCGTATCGGGGGTGCTGGTGCTGTTAATGGGGCTTGCCGGACATCTCATCGCCGCGCCGCGGATGCCCGACGAGCTTCGCCCCGAGCTGGCGCGCATCCTGCTTGTCATGGCCAACCTATATTCCGTTTATGTCGCCGTGGGCGGGATCGCGCTTTTCGTCTCGGCGCTCAGCGACCATCGCGGCCGGGCGGTCGGCGTTGTTTTCGCCATTCTATTGGCGTCGTTCCTGTTGAACTTCATCGCCAACTTCTGGGAGCCGGCCAAGCAGATTGCGTTTCTCGGAATCTTGGAGTATTACCGCCCGGCTCAAATCTTGCAGCACGACGAATTTCCGCTGCGCGACATAACCGTGCTGCTCGGCGTGGGCCTTGTCACTTGGCTCGCCGGCGGCGAAATCCTCGCCTGCAGAAGCATCACGACGGTGTGATTCGGGAACCCTCTCATTGCGAGAGGGCAGGGTGCAGCGTTTGCAGACGTTTCAAGAAAATCGCAAATAGTTTTTCATGCTGTTCCCCGAATGAATAAGGCATTGGCGCCTTGGAATTATTCTGTCCGCGCGGTGGCCGGTAAAAGCTTTTGAAATTGCTCCGTCATTCCCAGCCAGCGCCGCTCCAATTCTTGTAGCCGCTCAGGCTGCTCGCCAGCCAGATTGTGGTTCTCGGCGCGGTCGTTCGCGAGGTTGTAGAGTTCCCAGGGCTGGTCGCGAGCGGCAACGAGCTTCCAGTCGCCGGCTCGTATTGCGCGGTTGCCTTCGTGCAGCCACCAGAGTGGTTCGCGCTCGAGAGGGACATTTTGCTGAAATGTTCGAGCGAGGCTGCGGCCGGGGGAGGGCGGGCGTGGCATGCCGTTGTGTTCGGCGGGCCAGGTGCCGCCCGCCAGATCGATGATTGTCGGCCCGATGTCGATTACGTGGCCGACCGCGGCGTCGCGCAATTCGCCGGCGGCGGGGATTCCGTCCGGCCAGTAGACCACTAGCGGCGTGGCGATGCCGCCCTCGTGGACCCAGGTTTTGTGGCGACGGAACGGCGTGTTGGCGGCGCGCGACCATCCCGGGCCTAGGCACAGAAACGTGTCGGCTGAGCCGGGCGAGGCGGCCGGATCGTGGCGGTCGCCGCGGATCATGATCTCGGCGCTGGCGCCGTTGTCGGAAAGGAAAAAGATGACCGT
>DASXWB010000437.1:0-4376 GCA_036503915.1 Lacipirellulaceae bacterium
TTTAGCTTTGGGCCGCGAACATTCGGCCGCGGCATAAAAAGTCGCAATCGAATCGCGGGGATCGCAACTCGGCAGTTCTGCTACGTGCCTCGCCGCGGCGAGTGGCACAGAGGCACTCAGATCGCACTGCTGGACACCCCGTCGGGCGGTGCCCAGCCAGCAGTGGCGCCGGGCGGCGTTAATGTTTCGGATCAAACACGGTTTCTATACAGCCATTGCCGTGCCCTCGTTTTCACCCGCTGCGCACTGCTGGGCAAGCCAGCAGTGGCACCCGAGCGGTGCCCAGCCGGCAGTGGTACACGAGCGGCACAAAGCCGACGTATTGACGGGCATTGGCGGCATCGAATCGGTCAAATCGGCGATTGTGGATGATGCGGAACTTGCCCGAGTTGTTAAGCGAGGCGGGCACCGCGTCGGCTACCACCTGGCACCGAAACTAATGCTTGTTCGGCTCTTCAAGAGCAACCGTCATGCATTCTAGGGACCGACGAAGAACGCGATCGCCCTTACGTTCAGCCATCCATGGATGTCAGTCCCCGCGATGGGACGTCCCACTGCTGTTCTTCTGGCTTCCGATCGCAGCGGCGCTCGCCGGGTTCTGGGCGAATGATCTGCGGCTGATCGCCCTTGGGCTGTTTTAACCCGTAGCCGACTTGCTGGGGCTGGTGCGAAACAGGCCTTACCGCAAATTTCGATGGCATAAGGCGATCTTCTTTCCGCTGATCGTCATTCCCATCGTTTGTGTTCTAGGGAAAGCCTTCTATGAATAACACATTCGCGGGCAACATGTCTGGCGTGACCGCGTGATTGACCTGGCAGATTCGCGCCTTCAGTGAGGCATTGCAGACGGGATTGCTGCGGCACACCGACCCGGCACCCGGCTAAACCGGCTGCCGGGTGCCCGGTGCCTGCTACGACGGCGGGTTCTCGAGCAGCCAGTCTTCGAGAATGATGTGCTTGACGGCCGGCGCGCGCAGCAATGCTGCGCGGCTTGGAAGGATTGCCGAGAGCCACTTGCGCCGCGCCAGTCCCGCCGCCGCGCGCATTCCCATTTTGCCGAGCGAGCGGCCGGCTGTTTGTTCCTGCACGTTTTCACTGAGGCGGTTGAACGTGGCCGGGATGAGGTTCGGGTCGGGGCCGACGTGGATCACCGTGGTGATGCCGCTCGCGAGCGTTTCGTAAATGGCGTCCCACAGGCGCTGCGGGTGGTCGACCCAGTCGCGCAGGATGTCGCGCGCATGATAGTCGTCGTAGCTGCGCTGGCCGGTGACCAGTGAAAAAATGGGGGGGCACGGCGGTTGAAAGCCGCCGGGCATGAAATCCATCATCACCGCCGCGCGGTCGGGGATATGCCGCTGGCGGACAATCGGCGTATGCAGCGGCGGCCAGCGATCGGGGTTAATGCGCACATGGGCCGGATCGGGCAGGAACTCGTGCATCGTGGCTTTGAAGCGCGGCACGGTTTCGTTCTGGCCGAGGACCAGGTACGTGTTGGGCGAGAGCATTGACGAGATGCCGATCGTGCCGCCGCCCTCCGCGGTGATCTGCCGGCACAGGCGGCGGACGTCCATCTCATCGATGGCCGGCCCGCGCGAGAACAAAACGCCCATGCGCACATTGTGAGCGAGAGCCGCCGAGTCGGTGGCCATGGTAACCGGGACGCGCAGCACATCGCCCCAATCGAACACCCCGCCGCACGCCACCGCGGTGAGCTCGCCCAAGCTGTAGCCGTAGCTCAGCTTGGCCTCGCGGTAGAGCGCGCCGTGAAAGTCCTCGAGCAGCTGCACTTGGGCCAGCTCGGCTGCGAAGATCAAGCCGACCGCCTCGGCGTAGCGATCCAGGCCCGGTTCGATTTGCTGCGACACGAGGCCGGCCAAGTCGACGTCGCGGCCGGTGACTTCCGCGCAGAGTTCACTACAGCGCTGGAGGTAGCGCCGGACGGTTGGACCATACGCCGGATGCGCCAACAATTCGGCCGTTCGCCCCAGGTTCGTAATGTTGTAACCGCGAAAGGCGAAAGCGGTGTTGGCGATGCGGAATGGCAGGGTTGCTGGCATGGCTGCCTGGACTAAACGATGCCTCGGACATGGAAAGGTGCTGTCACATTACGGGGTGACAGGTGTCAGGTGTCAGTTTACTTTCCGACACCCGACACCTTGCCCCCAGCTACATGCATCATATCGGATTAAAGATGCATTGGTCGGCGGGCCTTGGCCGGTTGGTGCGATAATTCGGTTGGTAGCATCTATGCTCGCAAGTGGCAAGCTGGAGGGCTGCCGATGTCGACGTTCCGTTTCCGGTTGCACTGCGCGTCTGCCAATTGGAACTACTCTTGTGTGTGGCGCGCGAGGCGCGAGGAAGCGGCGCAGACGCCGACGACACGCATCGAAACGCCACAATCGAATTGCAAACGCGCTGGGGCGCGCCAAAACGGAGAATTTGCATGTTGACTGCCGGTGCCATCATGACGGCCGACGTGGTAACGCTTGGGCCGGATTCGTCGATCGAAGAGGCGATTGAAATACTGCTGGGCAAGGAAATCAGCGGCCTTCCGGTTGTCGACGCGGCTGGACGTCTCGTGGGCGTGATCACCGAATTCGCCCTGCTGGCCGTGGCCTACGACCAGCGCGTCAAGAATCACACCGTTTCGCAGCACATGACTCGGGACGTGATCACCGTCGATGTCAACGATCCGCTGAGCCGCGTGGCGGATGTGTGCATCGTGCACCGCGTACGGCGTGTGCCAGTGATGCGGGATGGCCGATTGGCCGGCTTGATCGCCCGCCGCGACGTGTTGCGGGCACTGGCGGGCAAAGGTGCCGCTCTGTGCACGTCCTAGTCCGCGACGGGGTGGCATGCCTTCGCCGCGCGGCTCGACTGAACTCGCCGAAGTCAGCGGCGTAGGCATGTATTGCGTGGATGAGCATGCTTACGGGCTGACGTCCGATAGCATGCCACCCATTACTTCTCAATGGACACACCACTAGTGCGTGCCGTTCGTGTGCCCGATGACGCGGTGCGTCGCCCCGTCGATTTGATACGGGTTGCCGGAGACCGGGCACGTTGGAGCGCCGTCCGGAAAATAATCCGGGTCGGCGCCGATATCGGATAAATCGTTGGCCGGCCAGCTGCCCGTGTGAAGATAGTACTGCTCGACGGCAATATTGATCTCCGCGCAATTGTGGTAGCACGTTTTCTCTTTCGCCTTGTCGGTGCCAACGATCACGCGCGGCACGATGATCGCCGCAATCACGCCGAGGATTGTGACCACGGCCAACAGCTCCATGAGTGAAAACGCGCGGCGGAATCGGTATGTGGGATAGCTCGGCATGGAAGCGGGGTGTGCACCAACGAAAGAACGCGCCCCTGCGCTCGAACGCAGCTTATCTTGCTCAAAAGATGGTCTTTCTAAGGATACGTCACAAATTGCGGCGAAGGGCTGTTAAACGGGGGGTAACGAAAATGATCAATTCACCGGTTGCGCGGATCAGCGCGCGGTCCTCATCCGCGGCGCTTAGGCGTTCGTCGCCAATATTGACAGGGACGCCGTTACTGGCCGAAGCGACAAGCTACCTATAGCTAGGTACTTACGCTGCGCGCCGGTGCTGCACCCGAGGTTGCCAGGCCATGACAGAGCGAACGCCCCAGATTCTGCTGATTGAAGAAGGTCCGACGCTCCTGGAAATCACGGCGTTTCGGCTGGAGCTGTTGGGTTACGAAGTGGTGATGCAGCAATCGGCGGAGCGCGCGCTGGAATGGCTCCGCGATAAGCTGCCATCGCTGATTATCGTCGACCAGGTTTTGCCCGGGATGGACGGAGTTGAGTTCATCAATCGGCTCAGCAATGACACGCGCACCAACGAGATTCCAATCATGTTCCTTTCGGCGAAAGCCGACTTGGATGACGTGCAGCGGGCGTACAACGCAGGGGCGGACGAGTACCTCGTAATTCCGTACGACCCGATGGTGCTGGAGTCAAAGGTCGAGCGGCTGGTGCATGCGGTGGCAATGAGCGAAGAGTGAGTTTCGGACGTCAAGGCCCGGCCCGCCTAAAGTGGGCTCGCCGGAGCGCTGCGTAACATCTGATGCAACGAATGAATCACGACTGAAACGAACATGGCACGTCTTGGCGACATTTTGGTCCGGCGCGGCTATGTCACGCCGGGGCAGCTTGAGGCGGCGCTCGCGGCCCAAGGTTCGGAGCGCGGCATGCTGGGCCGCATCCTCGTCCGCCGCGGCCTGATTACGATGGATCAGCTCGGCGAAGCGCTGGCCGAGCAATTTGGCGTGCCGTTCATCGAGCTGGTGCCGCAAACCGTGAACCCGCAAATCGTGCGGCTTTTACCCGAAAAGCTGGCCCGGCAGCGTTCTTGCGT
>DASXWB010000438.1:0-14264 GCA_036503915.1 Lacipirellulaceae bacterium
GGCGGCGCGTTCAAGCCGCGCACCAGTCCCTACAGCTTCCAGGGAATGAAAGAGCAAGGCTTGCAGCTGTTGGCGGCGGCGCGCGACGAAACCGGGCTAGCGGTTGTTACCGAAGTGGTCGCGTCGGAAGATGTCGACGTGGTGGCCGAGTATGCCGACATGCTGCAGGTCGGCGCGCGAAACATGCAAAACTACCGGTTGCTCGAAGCGGTCGGGCGAACTCGCCGCCCTGTGCTGCTAAAACGCGGACCGAGCGCGACGATCGAAGAGCTGCTATTGGCCGCCGAGTACATCCTCGACGCCGGCAACCAGCAAGTCATGCTCTGCGAGCGCGGCATCCGCACGTTCGAGGCCCACACGCGCTTCACGCTGCCGCTGGCCACCGTGCCCTACCTGAAACAGAAAACGCATTTGCCGGTCGTCATCGACCCCAGCCACGGCACCGGCCACACGCCGCTCGTGCCGGCGATGGCGCGGGCCGCAATCGCCGCAGGCGCCGACGGCCTCATCATGGAAGTGCACCCCAATCCGGAAAAAGCGCTAAGTGACGGCTATCAGTCAATGAACTTCCAGCAGTTCACTGAATGCATGGCTGGCTGCCGCCGGATCGCAGACGCAATGGAGATGCGAATGTAGATGTTACACGTTGCGTCAACAGGGTCCCGACACTTCATTATCACGACGAAGGATATTCGTCCTCGTGTCGCTCAGAGGCTGTTGCGTTTACGAAGTGACCAAGTTTGGCGATCATTTCGACAGCTCGTTCATCGTCGGCTGCCGTCCATGCATTTAGGTCCAAATAGACGATGTCCGATACAGACCCGACATTTGCGACACGCTCGCTAACGCCGATCCCAATGACGATTTGCCCGTGACCAAGACGATGTCTTGCAATGTAACATCGATTGCATAATTCAGCCGATCGACGTTCCAGTTCCTCGGCAGGATCAAAGAAAACAAAGACGTAGATAGTGCCGCTGGGAAGTGCAACGCTAATCCGTGAGCGCAAAGATTTCGAACGGGCCAACTCGATAAATTCGCGAAAAGCACGTCCCAGGATTCGGCGGGAAAGCCGGGATTCTCGAGCTAGTGAACGAAGCGCAAGCTCAATGTGGGAAGTCGGCGGATCTGGTCCCCGAAGCGATTGCGCGGTCGGATCGGACAGGTGTTCTATTAAAGAATCCCACCAGTAGCTGTCTTTATCCGCTTCTTTCTTGCGTTGATAGTCTGGTTTTTCTTTAAGGCCGTTCCACAATGTGTCGTCGATGAAAAGCCCGGTATAACCGCTTGGAAGCGTCCTTTCGTGAAGTAGATACCAGCCAAGCAGGTTTAATTCCGATCCTTGAATTATTATCCCACATCTATCAGCATGGCACGCCTCTTTTGCCGACAAATACTCAACAAGATCTGTGATAGTATCAAGTTCGCTCAGAATCTCATAGAAATCACGTTCGCTCATTACATGGACATATCCCTTTCCAAAGTCTCCGGACCTTATCGAGACTTCGTCATTATCGCCACATGCTACAGCGATTCGATGTGTTATTCGTCGTTCATTCGGCGGTAGCTGCAACCAGTCACTGCCATCCTGTCGTTTGACAACAGACGCGGAACTGAGCCAGCGCTGAGCGCCGTAAATCTGTTTTACCGACGCATCAATGGCTCTTCGTTCCCATCGAGCGCGCAAGCTATGATCACGGGAGTCCTTAAGTTGTATCTCCTTTACACTAATGACCAACACATGAGGGTCACAAACGACAAGAATGTCGCAAAGCTCATTATTGTTCTTTGCAATTGGATTATTGCAGCACCAAAGGGATAGAAACGTCCCATGGCAAACTTTTAGGACAAATTCCTCAGCACGATTTACGGTTCCAGTGCGCATGCCTTCCGTCTCGACTGTGAACAATGACGGCGAGAATGTTAGCTAAGCGACACGGACCGGACGTAGATTGTTCACTCTTACACATCGCAAATCCGAAATCCCTGCGCCAGCGACGCCAGCGGGTCGCGAGTGGGGATGAATTCCTGGGCCAAAAAGCCTTCGTAGCCGGTGGCCAGGATCCCTTTCACGATGGCCGCATAGTTGAGTTCTTGCGTCTCGTCGATATCGTGTCGGCCCGGGTTGCCGCCCGTGTGGTAGTGGCCGATGTACTCTTTGTTCTCCTGGATCGTGCGGATCACGTCGCCTTCCATGATTTGCATGTGATAGATGTCATAGAGCAGCTTGAAGCGCGGCGAGCCGACTTGCTTCACCAGCTCGACGCCCCACGGCGAGCGGTCGCACATGTAATCGCGGTGATCGACCTTGCTATTGAGCAGCTCCATGCAGATCGTGACCTTCTTTTGTTCGGCGAAGCCGACGATCCGCCTTAAGCCGGCCGCGCAATTCGCCAAGCCCTCTTCGTCGGACATGCCGCGGCGGTTGCCGGAGAAACAAATCACGTTGGGCAAGCCGTTGGCCGCAGCGAACTCGATATGCTCGCGCAGCACTTTTTCCAACTGGTCGTGGTTATCCGGGCGGTTGAAGCAATCTTCGATCTTGCAGGCGCCGCTGAGCATCGCGCACGTGAGGCCTGCCGCCTTCACCTTCGGAAATTCGGCCGGCGTCACCAGCTCGATTGACTGATACCCGATCCGCTTGGCCTCGGCGGCCAGTTCTTCGAGCGGAATACTTCCGTAGCACCAGCGGCAAACCGATTGCTTGATGTTGCCGTTCACGAGCGGCTCCTCCTCATCGGCATGTGCCTCGGCCAACGGCCCGCCGACGGCCGCCAATGCGCCCACTCCCGCCGCCTTCATTATCGATCGCCGGTCCCAACGAGATGCAATTGCCATGATCCTGTCTCCCGTGCTTGCCGAAGAATGGCGTGCCACTGCCCTTCTCTTCTAACATAGCGCCCGTCTACTGGACAGTCCTACGTGCCAAAGGCCGCTAGCGGAAAGCGCGTTAGCGAACCGGCCCGTTAGACTGCATGGCAAGCCGCTTTGCGAGATAGCGATGCACTGGCGGCATGCCGCGGACGATCAGGCGGCGGCTCGGCTTGTCGAGCTGCATCTGCAATTGTTCGCCCGTCGTGCCTTCAGCCCCCACCTCTTCGCGCAGCTCCGCTTGCAGTGTCTCGAGAAGCGCGCTGCCGTTGATGAACTGATCGCGCAGTGGTTTCGGGATTTCGTAGAACTCGGTGCGATGAATTTCGTCCAGCGCCTCGCGGCTGGTGATTTGAATTGTGGAGCCGTCGACGGCCCACCAAGCCAAGCCGAGCGGCTCGAGACTCTCATCGAGTACGTCCGCCCAGGTGCGATCGATCGCCGAGCAGGCGAGCGGCGTTGAAGGCTCAAGCTCGACGTCCGCAATTCGATGCCAATCGGCGAGCATCGCGATCCCGGACGACTCTTGCCAATGCCGCAGAACGTCGGCCAGCCGGGTCCACGGCAGGAACGTGAACGTGGTTTTTTCTGAGATGCGAGCATTGATCTTGGCATACGGCGAGTCGATTGTTAGCAGCTCTGAAGGGTACTTGCTCTTTTGGGGCAAGCCCCGCGCCAGCCGCAGGCGTTCGCAGAACAGCAGCATCTCATGGTGCACGGCCTTCCGCTGCTCGATGCGCAGCTTGCTGCCGTTGACCTGAATCGTGGCGCCCGTGCCGGACGCGTCCCAACTTCGCGGCGAAACGAAGGTTTGGATCAGCTTGGCTACGCCGGCCGCGTCGCTGGAGTCTTTATCCACAAGGTCGCCGAAATCGAATTCGCGCGAACTGCGGCGGTCGGCCTCCGCGAGCGCAACGATCACGTGCCCGTCTGATTCGACAAAACTAAGCCGGCTCTTGCGCAACGCATCTTGTAACAGCTCGCCCAACGTCGCGTTCCGCGCCGAGACGGCCACTTCGCCTCGAGCCGAGCTGCCCGCCAGCTCCAACGCCATCGGATCGAGCGTGATCGGCAAACCAGACAGCTCGCAAAGAGTTTCGATGAACCGAGCCAGCGGCATACTGGTAAATTCAAGCGACTCGATTTCCAATGCAAGTTGCGCGGCAATGTCGTACTCCCGGGAATCGCCGGCGATTGGGCCAAGGCGCACGGCAATTGTGGGATTGGCCGGAGGGGGTGCGAGGTTGACACTGTCCTCGTTACCGGAAGCGTCGGTTGACGACTCGGCTGCTGAGGCGGCCTCGCTGGGAAGGTCTTCGGGGATGGAGCTTGCGGCGGGAATTGCCGGCGTGCTTGTGCCTATGCTGAATTGCGAGGGATCGAAATCCAGCGGATCGAACTTCAGCACGGCGGGGAGCTCTCGGTTGCTCGCGGCGGCGGTCGACGACGCTGGAGGCGCCGAATCTTGCGCAACAAGCGCTTGTGGTTCTTCAGAAGGCTCATCGCTCGTCGCAGTTGAGTCGGCAAATTCATTCGGCGGCGAAGCGGTAAGCGCCGGATCATTTTCGGTCGCGGCCGAATTGTCATCGTCAGACGTCGGCTTCGCAACAGCGTGTGGCTGAGCGGACGACGACGTATCTTGATGATTTGCTGTCGTGTCGTTTTCAACTGGTTCAGCTGCCATCGGAGACGCCGCGACGGCTGCAATGGGCACGGCCTGAGGGGTGTTCGGCGCATCGTCATCCGGCCACATCGCGATTGCCAGCCCGCCAATTAAAATCACGGCGGCACTGACGGCGGTCCATAGCACAAACTGTGAGCCGGCAGCCGGAAACGCCGCCGGAGGCGCCGCGGTTTCCGCTGCAGCTGCGGGAGACGTAACAGCCGCCTGGGCTGATATCGAGGCCGCCGCTGCTTCAAACATATCGGCCAATTCATCATTCGGCGGCGGAACCTGAGTGAAGTCGGGTTCCGGCGGCGAATCAACAATTGCCAGAACCGCGGCGGTGGCCACCGTTGCCTCTGCTGCGCTCCAACCTTGCGGCGGCGAAATTTGAACCATGCTGCCGCACTTCGGGCAAGCATGGATTTCGCCGATCGCGCTTTCGTCGCGGACCTTCAGCCGCGCGCGGCATGTCTCGCAAGTAACGCGAAATGGTTCCACAGCGGAGCTTTCAACCGGACCTTGGGTGAGGCCGCATCCGCGGCCGGGAGTCGCACCTTTTCGTATTCCCGCATCGGCGACGGTTTTATTGCCTACTCCATGATACCACGCGTGCCAAATTCCTGCCGACGCAGCTGAATTCGCAAGAATTCAGCGTCCGCAGTGCCGATCTCGCGGCTTAAGCTACTTCGGCGATTCGCGGAAAACAGCCGGCAATTCGTCGCCTCGTTCGGCCGCTCGGCTTCGCGTCGTGACGATGATCCGCTCCGCTTGGCCACCCGCCGGCGGTGCGATCATGTACACCAGTTTTTGCCGCGGGTCGTCCGGCCCGGTGGCCGTTTTATCCGGATTCGCCAGCCGCAGAACTTCGACCAATATCTCCTGGGCCGGTCTGTCGGCCATATTGATGCCAAACGATTGATTTTTGGTGATCCCTTCGGCCTGCAGATCGGCGCCGAGAATCTCAATCTCCACGCCAAGATCGTTCGACAATTGCTGCAGTGCGACCTCGAGCGTATCGCGAGTGAACGCGAGTGATGTCGTCTGTCGCAATTTGTCACGCACCGACGTCGTCGCCCGCGGGGTGGCGATGGGAGACGGGCGCTCGGGCCCAGCCGCTCCTGGTTTGCGTGTCGCTTCGGCCATGGTCAGCTCTGCGCCCATCAGCAAATTGTGCCCGGCCACAGCGGGCAGATAGCAGCGCAGCACGGCGTGCTCCGCTTCGACGCCCGCGCGCGAATACGCGGCCAGCTTGCGAACCATCGTTGGAAACCGGGCCACGATGCGCCGGCCAAACGGATACGCATCAAGGCCGACGACATAATCTTCCACGCGGTGGGGTATCTCCGCCACGCGTTCGGCGAGAATGCGCGCGGCGGCTTCCGGCCGCGTGTCGAGCGTCGGAGCAGCGATCAGTTCGACAAAGAAATCCTCGTCCCAATGCAGACTCAGAGCAGCGGCGCTCAACTCATCGCCCAGGAACCAGAATAGCGGCTCGCGCAAAGGCGCCATCGCACCGCTGAACATCCCTGCGCCTTCGCTGAATAAAAAGTTCGGTGCGAGTAGAACAGTGAGCTGACGGTCCGAATCCGTATGTTCCACGAGGCGTTCGACATCGCGCCGCAACGGCGGCTGGGCGCCGCCGAGATCGATGATCTCGCTGATCAATTCCTGCGGCGCGGCAACGACAACTTTCGAGTCCGCGGAGTCCGGAACCCAATACGCCCATCCGCCCGATAGGTAGTACGTCGTGGTGCCATGAGTTTTATTTACAGCGCCCGGTCGCTCTGCCGCCAAATGCTCGGCCGCGCTTCGGCCGCCGCTCAGTCGAAAGATCAAGGTAGTTTGCCAGCGCCCGTCGCTTGTCGCTTGAAGGCCGATAAGGCACTGCTCTACGCCAGCCGCTGTCGGCAGCACATTATTGAGGAAGTTTTCCGCCGTTTTGCCGAGCGGGCCCAGCGACGCGGCGACCTTCGCGCCTTCGGGATGCGCATCGATTGTGTCTGGCCGGATGGCGACGATAATTTGCAGGCCGGGCGGCAGATACGACAAGTCAAGCGGCTCGCCGGCGGTCGGCGATGCCCACAACGTTTTCCCGTCATCATCGATCAGGCCGTCGTTGATGTCGTTTGCGGCGGCCGCAGTCTGTCGATGCCGTCTATCCGGCTTTGTCGTCGGAAATGCCTCGCTCGTTTGGCGCTGCGTGACAGCAACCGTGCCGGTTCGTGCGCTGAAAATATCCCAGGCCGCGATCACCAGCGCTAGCATCAACAATGCCGAGACCGCAGAAATGATTAGCCATCGATTCTGCTGCTTCCGTCTCGGACGTACCGGCGCAGCATCCGGTCTGTTCGACGTGGGCGAGTGTCGCGTACTCATGTCAATAATCGCACCCGTGCCGCTTGGCCTCCTATGCCTAGTGTAGGGTTGCAATTATGGCGCAGCCACCCCGCCTGCGGTTCGGAGTCTGCTTGTTCAAGCGCAGCCAGAGGCTTATGATCGCGATAACGTTCGGCAACAGTCTTCAACCGAGGCCATGCTCGGCGTATCCCATCGGCACGATTTCAGGCCCGTAAAAGCCCGCCATGCGTTCTTTCGATGCGGTGAAGATGTACTTCGACCGGGCCGCCGACCAGCTCGACCTGGCCGACAGCCTGCGCAAGATTCTCGTTACGCCGCGGCGCGAGGTGCAGGTGCAAATCCCGTTGGAAATGGACAGCGGCGAGCTGCGCTCGTACATCGGCTACCGGGTGCAGCACAACAAAGCCCGCGGCCCGATGAAGGGCGGGCTCCGCTATCATCATGAGGTGGACCTCGATGAAGTGCGCGCACTGGCCTCGCTGATGACCTGGAAGACCGCCGTCGTAAATATTCCCTACGGCGGCGCCAAGGGCGGCATCGCGATCGATGCGTCCAAGCTGAGCCCGCGCGAGCTGGAGCGGCTTACGCGCGAATTCATCGACGAAATCCACGAAATGATCGGCCCGGATACCGATATCCCGGCGCCCGACATGGGCACCGATCATCGCGTGATGGCCTGGATCATGGACCAGTACAATAAGTACCACGGCTTCAATCCGGGCGTGGTGACCGGGAAGCCGGTCGAGTATTACGGCATCCCCGGCCGCGAAGAGGCGACTGGCCGCGGCGTCGGCGTTTTGACGATGAAGCTGCTCGGGCGGCTGAATCGCAAGCTGGCCGGCGCGCGCGTGGCTATTCAGGGCTTCGGCAATGTCGGCACGCACACCGCGAAATTTTTGGCCGGAGCCGAATGCAAGATCGTCGCCATTAGCGACTCAACCGGCGCCTATTACCGGGCCGACGGCATCGATGTGCCGGGGGCGCTGCGTTACGCGATGGAGCACAATCGCCTGCTGCGCGGGTATGCCGATGCCGAGATTATCACCAACGCCCAGTTGTTGGAGCTGGATGTTGACGTTTTGATTCCAGCAGCGATCGGCGGCGTGATCACGGCAGAGAACGCGCCGCGCATCAAGGCGCCAATCATCATCGAGGCAGCCAACGCCCCAGTGCAGCCGGATGCCGACGAGATCCTCGACGAGGCCGGCATCATTGTGCTGCCGGACATTCTGGCCAATGCGGGCGGCGTCACGGTGAGTTACTTTGAATGGGCCCAGAACCGGCAATTCTATCGCTGGAACCTCGATCGCGTGCGCCAGGAGCTCGACAAAACCCTCAGCACCGCGTTCGAAGAAGTCTGGGAGCTGGCCCAAAAGCGCAAAGTTCTCCTGCGTACGGCCGCCTTCATGCTGGGCATCGACCGCGTCGCCCGGGCTGCCATCCTAGGCGGGATCAGCTGACGCTCTGACTGGCTCTTCTACTAGCCGGCAACCGACTGTACGGCCGCGGTGGTTTCTTGCAGGATATTGGCCGCGCGCTCGACCTGTTCGCGGGAGACGTCGAGATGCGTTACCGCGCGCATCCGCTGCGGCGCGATCGCGTTCATCCACACACCCTCGTCGCGCAGCCGCGCGCAGAATGCCGCCGCCGTGCCCAGCTCTGCGTCGACGTCGAAGATCACGATGTTCGTGTCGACGGATTCCGGCTCGAGCTTGAGACCGGAGGTTGTGCGGACGGCTTGGGCCAGGATGCGCGCATTGGCATGATCTTCGGCCAATCGGTCGATGTGATGTTCCAGCGCGTAATGCGCGCCGGCGGCGATGATGCCCGCCTGTCGCATTCCGCCGCCAAGCGCTTTGCGATGCCGGCGGGCCTTGCGAATCAAGTCGGCCGGCCCGCATAAGGCCGAGCCAACCGGTGCGCCGAGCCCCTTTGAAAAGCAAACGCTCACGGTGTCGAAGTGGCCTGCCCAGTCGGCGGCCGGAATGCCGCTGGCCACGACGGCATTGAATAGCCGCGCCCCGTCCAGGTGGCGCGCCAAGCCATTCTCGGCGGCCCAGCCGCAGATTTCGGCCACATCATCGTACGGCTGCACACGGCCCGCGCCGCGATTGTGCGTGTTCTCGAGACACACAAGCCGGGTACGCACGCAGTGATCGTTCTCCGGCCGAATGCGCCCGATCAGCTGCTCGACGTGCAGCACGCCGTGCTCGCCTTCGACCGGCTGCGAGGCGATGCCGAACAACTGCGCGTAGGCGCCCTGCTCGTAGCATAGGATGTGACAGTTGGCTTCGCACAAGAATTCGTCGCCCGGCTGACAGTGAACCCGCAGACCAAGCTGATTACCCATTGTGCCGGAGGGCACGTAAACAGCGGCCTCTTTGCCCAGCATCTCGGCGACGCGCGCCTCAAGCCGCCGCACGGTTGGATCGTCGCCAAACACATCGTCGCCCACTTCGGCTTCAGCCATCGCGGCGCGCATCTCAGGCGTCGGGCGCGTGACCGTATCGCTGCGTAGATCGATTGGTAGTTGCATCTCGGGTTTACGTTTTGCGGGTTTCCGTACAGAATAGCGACGCGGCCATTATCACGGTTGTGGGTCAGGCTTTCCAGCCTGACATGCATGCGACAGCATTTTTGCGTCAGCCTTGAAAGGCTGACCTACGGCTATGCCGCTTGCCATCCAACGAATCGACACGCGCCAGCCGGACGCCCAATCGGCGATAAGCCAACTGCGCGCCCGGCTTGCGCCCGCTGGAAATGTGGTCAGCGAAGCCGGGCGACAGAAGACGCTCGAGGTCTTTGGCACGCCGATGGCGCCGACCGAAGTCGTCGAGCGGATTTGCTCCGATGTGCGCTCGCAGGGCTTGGAGGCCGTGCTGCAATACACGGCCCAGCTCGACGGCGTGCAGCTTTCCGCGAATACGCTTCGTGTGCCGCCTGACGAATTGGCCGTCGCCCATGCGCATGCCGCGCCCGATTTCCTGGAAACGATTCGCCGGATTCGGGAGAATATATTGCGTTTTCAAACCGCCATCTTGCCGCGCGAAGTGCGTGTGGACGCGCCGCACGGCGGACAATTGCGTCAGCGCTATTTGCCGCTGGACCGCGTCGGGATTTGCGTGCCGGGCGGTGCCGCGGCTTATCCATCGACGGTTCTTATGACGGCCGTCCCTGCGCAGGCCGCCGGCGTGAATCAGATCGTGATCGTTTCGCCGCCGACGCCCAACGGCGCGTACAACCAGGATGTGCTCGCCACGTGTCACGAGCTGGGAATCCGCGAAGTGTATCGCATGGGCGGCGCTCAGGCGATTGCAGCGCTTGCGTATGGGCTTGTCGGCCTGGTGAACGGCCCCCTGTTGCCGGTCGACAAGATCGTGGGGCCCGGCAACCTATTTGTCGCGCTGGCCAAAAAGTTCGTGTTCGGCGACGTGGATATCGATTCAATCGCCGGTCCGAGCGAGATCGTCATACTGGCGGACGAAACAGCCCGGCCCGACTTCGCCGCCGCCGACTTGATCGCGCAGGCCGAACATGCGCCCGGCTCGAGTGTCCTCATTACATGGAGCGAGCCGACTCTAAACGCTGTGGCCGGTGAATTGGAGAAACAACTGGCCACAATTCAGCGCGGCGACTTGGCGCGGCAGTCGCTCGAGTCGTTCGGCGCGCTAATCCTGGTCAGCGGCCGGGACGAAGCCGCCCAACTGGCCAATACACTTGCCAGCGAACACTTGCACATTACCTGCGCAGAACCTGAAGAAATGCTCGGAAAGATACGCAACGCCGGCGCTGTGTTTCTCGGTCCCTACAGCCCGGTTGCGCTGGGCGACTACGTGGCCGGGCCGTCGCACGTGTTGCCGACGGGAGCCACGGCACGTTTCGCCAGCGGTCTCGCGTCGAGCGATTTCCTGCGCTCGCACAGCGTGATCCAGTATACGCGAGAAGGGCTCGAGACGGTTGCCGCGGATGCGATCCGCATGGCGGAGCGCGAAGGACTTACGGCGCACGGCGTAAGCGTGGCCATGAGACGTGACGTGAATAAATAATCGTAAGGCAGCCGGCGACCCGACCACGCCTCCGGCGTGGTGCCCGTTCGAAGCTGAAGTGTATCTTCATTATTGAGTTCTTACTCTCCGCCCCCAGCTCCCCGCTCATTATGCCGTCCGTTCGACCAAATATCGCCGAAATGCAAGGTTACGTCCCGGGCGAGCAGCCGCCCGCCGGTACAAGCGATAAACTTATCAAGCTGAACACGAATGAGAATCCATACCAGTGTTCCCCCAAGGTAAAGGCGGCGATTGGCCGCGTCGTCCAGCAGGGATTGCAGAAATACCCTGATCCTCTGGCGACGGCGTTTCGCGTTCGGGCCGCAGAACTGCTGGGCGTCGATCCCGATTGGATTCTCTGCGGCAACGGCAGCGACGATATTCTCACGATCGTGACGCGCGCCTTTGTCGGCACGAGCGACATGGTGCGCTTCGCCAACCCCAGCTATTTGCTCTACCGTACGCTGGCCGAGATCCAAGGCGCCGCCTGCGACATCATCAATTACAACCCCGATTGGTCGCTGCCGGAGGCGTTTTCCAAGCCGAGCGACTGGGTGCGCCTCGTCTACCTGGCGAACCCCAATAGCCCGTCGGGCACGATGGTGCCGCCGAAAAAGGTTGCCGAGATCGCCGCTGCCCTGCCCTGCCCCGTGCTGGTTGATGAGGCGTATTGCGACTTCGCCGACGTCAATTGCATATCGCTTGTGGCCGAGAATGACAAAGTCATGGTGGCGCGCACGCTGAGCAAGTCGTATGCGCTCGCCGGGCTGCGTTTCGGATATCTCGTGGCCCAGCCAGAAATCATCCGCGAGCTTCGCAAGGTGAAGGATTCCTATAATTGTGATGCGCTGTCGATCGCCGGGGCGACAGCGGCCATCGACGATCAAACATGGCTTGCAGAAACCCGCGCGGCAATCGTCGCCACGCGCGATCGCATGACGCCTGCTTTGCGCGAGCTGGGCTTTGCGGCCGTCGATTCCCAGGCAAACTTTGTCTGGGCACCGCACGAGACGACGCCGGTCGAGCCGCTTTACCGGCAGCTCAAGGATGCCGGCATCCTGGTGCGCTACATGCGCTATCCCGAGTGGGGCGACGGACTACGCATTAGCGTAGGCACGGATGAGCAGGTCGATGGCTGCCTGGCAGCACTGCGCACGATGCTGTAAGCGCCGGCATTGCAATCACTCGCCTCCGTTGCGCCGCGGATTGGTCGCTCAAGCGGCCAGTCCAAATGCGAATTGATCGCATCGATACTCTGATTGTCACACTGCGCACTCTGCGCAGAGATTTTCCAAGGCGCAGCATCTTGTAGCGTCGGTCGCGCATAAGAGCCGATGCAATCCTCACGGGCCGCATAACCGCTCCGCGCGGCAAGTGCGCCATAAGCGGCATAGCCGCTACAACCTGATCCGATTGTCGAGCGAACTGCGTTTGCGCCGCGGCGCTGGGGCGCCGTTTTTCGGGGAGCCGGCGTGTTGTTACGAGCCAATCAGTTACGAATTGTGCGGGCGGGCCTGAGATGCCTGTTCTCGGCGGCACTTTGCTTTGCGAGCGGGGCGCAAGAGTCCGCGACGCTCGCCGATGATGCGCTGTCGTCTTTGTTCGAGCCGGCAAATTGGCAGCAGCCCATCGGCGATCCATTGGTCCAGCCGCCTGTCGTGCCGGATGCGGTGATCCAAGTTCCGGCGCCCGACGCCACGGCCCTTCCACCAACGCCGCTACTCGATTCGACCGTCACGGAAGAAGAGCTGATGCCCGGAATCGACGTCGACGCGGACTCTGGACAACGTCGCGGCGTCGATCCGTACGGCGGCGGCCATCCGAGCGACTGGCCGTGGGGCTGCGGCGGCTCGCCGTTCCGCACCGGCCCCGGCTGGTGCGACGACTGGGACGTCGGCTGCCGCTGGGACGTCGCCGTCGACGGTATGGTGATGTCGCGCGAGGATGCCGACCTTTTGGCTATTGAGGCGCGAATGCGCGAACTCGACGAGAGGGGCACGATAGACGATATGATGTTGGATCTTTTCCCGGCGTTCGAGCAATTCGACTATGCACCGGGCGGCCGGGTTTCGATGATCAGCAAGTTTCCGCACTACCGCTGGCAAATGCATGCCGGCTATGAAGGAATCGAAGAATGGAATGCATCGGTCGTGTTCCCTAAGCTGCCCATCGACATGTTCGCACTGCCACCGCCGGGCAGCCCGACGCCGCCGCTAGCGATTGATCTGGCCACCGAACAACGTCGACTGCACTACCGCTCCAGTCTGCATTCCGGTGAGCTGAATTTCGTACGTGATTTTTGCAGTCCCATTTGGCGGCCGTACTGCGGCGTGCGCTACGTGAAATTTGATGACGAGATCAACGACTTAATCGACCAGCAGGCTCCACCGCCGCTGCCCGGCCCAGGAGATCCATTGGCGGTGGATCCACTCACCGTGACGACCACCGACAGGGTGAATCTGTTTGATATCGAGAACAACTTGATCGGCTTCCAAATCGGACTTCGGCATGATTTGTGGCGTCCCCATCGGCGGTTATCGATCGAAGGCTTTGTCAACACGGGTGTTTACTATAATAAGGTTAAATACACGAACTTGATGGGTACATTCACGACTCAGGAAACCGCCGACGATACAGTGCCAATTCTGGCGGATACCGATCTTGACGAAATCGATGAGTCTCGGACTGACGTCTCGAATGTCGTCAACAACGACGTCCGCGAGTTGTCGGAAATCTCGTACATCGCCGAAGCATCGATCTCGGGCGTCTGCCGGCTCAACAAGTGTTGGGCTCTGCGGGCCGGCTACCAGGCTCTGTGGATCACGGACTTGCATCTAGCCGAGGACGCCTATCTGAACAACGGCGTCGAGTCGCGCGACCTGTTCTTCCACGGCTGGCACGCCGGCGTCGAACACCGGCGGTAAGAGCGATCGGACGATGAACCATCCTTGACTGCTCAGGTCTGGCAGCCAAGATTCAATATTGGACTTGGTTGACGCTTCCACGCACGGTTGAGAGACGGCATGCCTACGGTTTTGCGAGTGGGACGATACCGTTTCTTCTTTTTCAGCAACGAGGGCAACGAACCGCCGCATATATACGTCAAGGCATCTGGCGACGAAGCAAAATTCTGGCTCGATCCGGTGCAACCGGCCGCCAACTATGGTTTCAACGTAAGGGGAAGTCAACGAGATCGAGCGACTTGTGCAAGAGCATCAAGAACATTTATTAGAGGCATGGCATGAGCACCTCGGCTGAATCAAAACCAAAATTCCAGCGTGCGTTCGTACCGACGACGGCACTCGCAAGGCACGTTGAGTTTG
>DASXWB010000439.1:0-2349 GCA_036503915.1 Lacipirellulaceae bacterium
CGTTAAGGGGGGGGAGAAATCCATCAGTCGCGCACGTCAGGCGGCGAGCTGCCACTGTTTAATCGCCTCGATGGGAAAGAACAGCATCAGCACGTTTAACGTCAAATTGTCGCGCGCCACGTAAAGCATCCACAGTTCAAAGACGACAAACATGGCGACCGATGCTTTCCAGGAAAATCGGGACGCGACGGCGAATCCGGCGATGGTCGCCAGCACGTCCGCAAGAGAATTGATGATGCTGTCGCCCTCGTAGCCGAGCGCCGCCGTGTGCTGGCGGTAACGCTCGATGACCCACGGTGAGTTCTCCAGCGCCTCCCAGCCGATTTCCAATATCAGCCCGCCGATCATGCGCTGATGCAGGGAGAACTTCCCAGCGAATGGGCGCAGCATCCAGTAAAAAATCACGCCGTGCAAAATGTGAGATAATGTGTACGGATCGGCTACATGCTGCGACGTGCAGCGAGTCACAGCGCCAGTCCACAAGCCAAGGCCTTGCTCGCACCAGGCAGGCCGGCCCTGAAGATACAACACGGCGCCGAACGCCAGGATCAGGACGAGGGTCACCACGAGGGTACGTCGCGTAAACAGAACTCCGTGGTCTTCGGCCATCAAATGATTGCCTGCTTCGGCGCGCTCGAACGGGACTTCTCGTCCTCGGTGGCAGCGGATCCGGTTGCGTCCATCGGAGAGCGCACGTGTTCCCGATAGCGGTCCAGCTCGGCCTGCGTTTCCTGAACGCCCCACTTCAGCTGTTCGGCCATCCAGTCTGCGACTTGGGCCCCAATTTCCAGGCGATCGCGATGATAGTAATGCCAGCTCGTGCGCCGGATCATGATATCATCCACATGCCGGGCCCATTCGCGCTGGCAATAGTATTTTACTAACTCCGCCGAAACCGGCGGCGGCAAAATGCCGCTTCCGGTCTTCAATTCGCTTGTTTCTAAAAGGGGCAGCTCGGCCGTTCGACATTTCGCGGCCGCTCGCCCGAGATGCTTGGCGATCGCGCTGATGGCTTCTTCCGCCATCAGCCGATACGTTGTCAGCTTTCCTCCCGTGATGTCCCACCACCCCGGCCCGTTCATCGCGACCTCATGCCGCCGCGAAATATCGGACGGCTTGCCGTGCGGATCGGCGACCAGCGGCCGCAGTCCTGCCCAGGTGCTGATGATGTCGGCTGCAGTCAAACCGGCTTGGGGAAAGGAGTCGTTCACGGCGTCAAGCACGTACTGAGCATCGGCGGCGTCGCACGATGGATTTTCCAGCGGGCCGTCGTAATCGGTATCCGTCGTGCCAAGAATTACTCGCTCGCCCCAAGGAATCGCGAACAGAATGCGATGCCCCTCGGCCATCACGACGGCGTCCGGTACCGCGAGGCGGTCGCGGGCGATGACCAGATGCACGCCCTTTGTCAGCCGCAGCGATGTCTTCGAGTGCGGCAGCCGATCCGACCATGGGCCGGTTGCATTGACAACCGTGCGAGCCTCGACGCGCTGTGTTCGGTTGGTCGACGCATCCAACAGCTCGCATGACCAGGCATCTGCGTTTCGGCTGGCATCGAGGAGTCGAACATAGTTGAAAACTGCCGCACCGTGCCGGGCCGCCGAGCGAATCGTGTCGATCACCAGCCGGGCGTCGTTCGTGAGCGCGTCGAAGTAGCGGACGCCGCCGGTGAGGTTCTGCTCAGATAATCCCGGCAGCAGAGCCAATATTTTTCGGCGCCCCAGAGCGTGACTCCGGCCGTAATTGCGCATCCCGCAAAGCAGGTCATAAAGCTTCGCTCCGATCGCAAGCTTCCACCGCGGCCAGGCTGTACCCTTGCGTCCGGGAAAGATAAACGCCAGCGGCTGTGCCAAATGCGGTGCGATTCGGCCGAGCACGCGTTTCTCGCGGCTCGCTTCGTGCACCAGCGCGATGCGCCCTTGCGCCAGATAGCGCATTCCGCCGTGAAGCAGCCGGCTCGAGCGGCTGCTGGTGCCCGACGCGAAATCGGCCTGCTCGACCAAGAGCGTGCGAAATCCACGCTGAGCCGCATCGCGGGCCACCCCGGCGCCCACGATCCCGCCGCCGATGACCAGCACGTCCCAAGGGCGCTCATCGAGCTCGCCGATCGACTGCTCAAAATTGATGTGATCAGTATGGCGCATCATTCGGTAGCGAATCAATTTGAACGCGGGCCGACGTGAGTTTTGCATCCTGCTTTATTTCGAGCGTTCCAAAATGCGAGTTGTCGATCTAGCTTCACGAATCCAACGAATGCCCCGGTAAATCAACCACCAGCCAGACACCATGACGGCAATGCAAACGATTGCGCCACCATCGATGCCTCCGCTGCGTCTCATGGAGAGATGT
>DASXWB010000440.1:0-2970 GCA_036503915.1 Lacipirellulaceae bacterium
GCAGATTGTCGACGTCGCGCGCAAGCCGGCCGGCTTAAGCCAGGACCTCAAAGCGGGCACCGATTTCTTGAACAACAACGAGACCATTCTGGATTTGATGACGAAAGGTTTCACCGCGCTGTCGGGCGAGGGCGGCGGGCCGGCCGAGATTATCTCCAACGACGGCGAAGTTATCGCCACGATGAAAGACGGCACGGAATACGCGCTGCGCTTCGGCGACTTAACCAATCGAGGCAGCGAAGGCGCACAAGAAGGGGAAGCAACTGCAGCTGCCGCCGAAACGGAACAAAAGCCGGCCGATGGCAGCGAGGTCAACCGTTATCTCTTCGTCATGGCCCGCTTCAACGAGAGCGCCGTGAAGCAGCCGCAATTGGAACAATTGCCCGAGCTGCCCGCCGCGGCGAGCGAATCGACTGACGAAAAGGCACCCGAGTCGAATTCCGGCCAGACCCCAGCCGGCGATCCGGCCGAAAACGGATCCGCCGACGGCGAGGCCGCTTCAGCGCCCGGCGAAACCACCGAATCGACGGAACAAGACGAACAAGGCGAGCTAGACGAACAAAACGCCGACCCGCCGCCGTCACCTTTCGTGGACCCCGCTCAAGACCAGTCCGCTTCAGCCGACGAAGCTGGAAACGAATCGGCGTCGAGCGATGCCGATGCACAGACTTCTGCAGCAAACGACGACGAACCGGCCACGACGGGCGAGAACGGGTCGCAAGAGCAACCAAGCACCGAAACGCCTGCCGCCACTTCCACAGAGACGCCGGACAGCGGCGAATCCGCCGACACCGCGGCAACGCCCGCAACCCAAGCGGTCGAGGAATCCGACAGCGCAACGCAGAGCGCTACCGAGACCACCGATGACAAGGCGAAGGAGCTTGAAACGCTCATCGCCGATCGCAATCGGATTGAGCAGGAAAACCGGCGCAAGCTCGACGAGTACCAGGAAACGCTCAAAAAGGGCCGTGAGAACGTGAAGGAGCTCAACCTTCGCTTCGGCGACTGGTACTTCGTCGTGTCCGACGAGGTGTTCAAAAAGATTCGCCTCGGCCGCAAGGACGTCGTCAAGAAGAAAGAAAAAAAGGACCAATCCGCGACGGGAACCAATGGCCAACCCGCGTCAATCAGCGAAGACCCGGCGAGAGATGCGTCCGACGATGCGACCGCTATCCCTGGTTTGCCTCCGATTCCGAATGCCGATGAAGAGACTGAGACCGAATAAGTGAAGGCCGATGTAACGATTTAGAGAGCCAAACAAATTAAACCGCTAAGGACGCCAAGTGCGCCAAGAATGTCAGAAAACTCGGACTTCTTTTTTTGCGCTCTTGGCTTTCTTGGCGGTTTGTTCATTCTGTAGAAGCTCGTACGCTTTCATTCTTCTTTTCTAGCGCGGCCGCTTCAGCGGCTCCCGGCGGAAGCGCTTGCGCAGCCAGTTGATCGAGCGCCATACCTGGGGACGCGTGGCCAGCCAGCGTTCCAGCCGGTACTTGCCTGGAAAATCGATCAGCATGAGTCCCACAACGAGCGTCAATAGGCCCTGCCCGGGAACAACAAGCATCACAATGCCGGCAATCGCAAGCAGCGAACCAAGCGCGTTCTTTGCCACGACGACCAGCGGCTGAAGCGCCGGATACTTTTGCGGCCAGCCGGCGCGCTGGCGCCGCTTCGGGTTGAAGTAATCCTTCGGCAGTTGCACGACGACGTACGCGACTAATAGCGGTGTAAGCGCAAGAAGTGCAATAGAAATGGCCGCGGCCGACCATAGCATCGTTTCGTAATCGCTGAGCCAGCTTAATTGCGATTTGATCGAGTCCATATAGGGCCGGGCCGCAGGGGCGAGGACGCCCCGGCTCGCTTCCTTGTCATGTAGAAACCGCTTGGCCCAATTCGCAGAGCGATTCCAGCGTGTAAATGCCCGTGTTGTGCCCGTCGCTGAATTCGATGGAGTAGGCGTAGTTGCCCACGGGTTTCATGGCGGTGATCCGCAGCGGGCGAGTTTCCGCCTCCGTCACGATAGGAAACAGCGCAGTTGCCGGCGGCAACTTGCGCTTTTCACGGCAGGTGGCGCAGGGGCAGGCGTCGCGCAGCTCGCGAAAACCGTAGTCGCGCACCTGGTTGTCGCTCCATGTGATGCGAAGTCGTGCGCCGTCGGCTAATTCGAGCTTTGTTGGATGAATATTCATGCCAGGTGTGCAAGACAAGGAGACAAGGAGACCAGGAGACACGTTAAGTAACCGAGATACGTCCTGTGCCTGATTCTCCTGGTCTCTGTTCGGCTGATCTCACGGCCGAAGCCTTGTCTGCTTGTCTCCTTGTCTTTCCTTCCGCTGTCGCTCGTCGACAAACCTCTGCCCTTTGCCGTCGAATCGCGGCAGCGACATCGCCGCCGCGCAGCGCACCTCGATTTTAAGGCCCAGCTTCAAACGCAGCTCGTCGGCAATCCGCTCCGGCTGCTGCAAGTGATCTTCGACCTCCACGACGAGCTCATCCAGCTCGCCCCGTTTGAGCGCCGTCATACGATACTCGACAACTTCAGGAAAACTCCGAATGATCTGCTCGACGGCCGTTGGATAAACATTCATGCCACGAATGATCATCATGTCGTCGGCCCGGCCGAGGATGCCGTCCGCCAAGAGGACAAAGCGGTTATTCTCGTCGCTGTCCCAAACCGGCCGGACCATATCTCCCGTGCGGTAGCGAATCACCGGCGCGCCCTTGCGGCCGAGCGCCGTCAGAAGGAGATGGGCCTGCTCGCCCTGTTTCGCCGGCTTACCGGTTTCGACCGAAATGAACTCGGCGATGAACTCGGCTTCGTTGACATGCATGCCGCGGCCGGCCGCGTCGGCGAATCCCCAGGGGCCGATCTCGGTCGCCCCGCCGTGGTCGATCACGCGCGCCGCCCACGTGGTTTCAATCCGGTCGCGGATTGCCGGAATGCTGCCTCCTGGCTCGCCCGCCACAATGATC
>DASXWB010000441.1:0-5102 GCA_036503915.1 Lacipirellulaceae bacterium
ATCAGCTTCGACGGCCTGGTGGGCCGTGCCGAGCTGCACTGGTAAAGGCCGACGCCGGCTTTCGCATCTATCTCTCGCCTTCTGCGTATTCTGCCGTTTCTGGCGGCGAGTAATTGCCAGCGCGCACCTAGAGCGATAGCATCTTGGATTGATTTCCGGCCTGCGCTACGAGCCGGACAACGACATCGCTTGAAGCAACAACCTTGAGGAGGCCGCGCCGATGTATCGCCGTCGCCAGAAGCGCCCCGCGCGCGCCCGTCGCGTCAATTCTCATCCGCAAAGTTTGTTTGGCCGCCGCCGGCTGGCTGTCGAAACACTTGAGGAGCGGCGACTCCTTGCCGGCTTCGGCGCGTCATCTGAAATTGGACTCGGTCAGGGCATGCCGCCGGATGATGGTCCGCAAGTCATTGGCCTCGTCGTCACTGGCGAAGAATCCTATTCGCTCTTCAGCCCCAAACCGCTAATAGACGGCCCTACGCCACTGGTAGACAGCCTGACGGTTCGCGTCCAGGATTTTCCGGCGCGGATGCCGGCGCTGCCCGGCGATTACAACAACAATGGCGCGGTCGACACGGCCGACTTCATTGTGTGGCGGCGTAACTTCGGGCAAGCCGTGACGCTCGCCAATGATCTCTCGCCGGGCGAAGTCGATCAGGATGACTATGACCTTTGGCGAATGAACTTCGGTAACACGGATGCTGGTCCCGCGCCGGACCCGGCATTGGACGAGGCCGTTGCCGAGAACCCGATTCATTATCAGCTCGTTGGCGATTTCACCGGCAATGTGCGCATCCAGCGCGTCGAGGTCGTGCCCGGACCGATCGTCACGGGTCCCGCCGTGGCGGGCATTCGGCTGTTCTTCGACAAGCCACTGGCCGACGATCGCTACACCCTCACCGTTTCGGATGCGATCACCGATCCCAGCGGCGTCCAGCTAGACGGCGAGTCGAATGCTAGCCAGCCGGGCGAGCCGACGTTCCCCAGCGGCGACGGAATTCCGGGCGGCGATTTCGTCGCCCGATTCACGATTGATTCGCGGCCGGAGATCGGCAGCCGCGTCGGAACCGAGATCAATATCGACATCAATGGAAACCGGATATGGGACCCAGCGCCGGGCGCCGGCGGCGATGCGGCCAACGTCGACTTGATATTTCCGCTCGCACTGGAGAACGAGGACGGAGCCCTTATTTCCGGCGGCTTCGGCCCGCACGATCAGTTGTTCGCGGGAAGGTTTATTCCATTCGAGGATGACAACCCAAAGACGCTGGGCAACGGTGTCGCACCGGCCCGCCACTTTGACCAATTGGCAGCCTATGGATATTCAGCCGAATTCGGCAGCTTCCGCTGGCTCATTGATACCGATGGCAACGGTATCGTGCGCTTGGGCACGGATATTCTCACAATGCAGCCGGCGCTCCCGGCCGGCATCGGCTTCAATGTCACGACCGCGGTTCCGGTTGCGGGCGATTTCGCGCCCGACGAGCCCGGCGACGAGATCGGCCTGTACAACGCCGGCAAGTGGGCGTTTGACACCAATGGCGATCGCGTCATCACCGAAGCCGATCTCTTTATTTCGGGCGGGCTGCTTGGCTATCCGGTCGTCGGCGACTTCGACGGCGACTCCGAGGACGATCTGGCCGTGTTCAACAGCGACACTTGGTATTTCGACCTGGCGAACGACGGACTAGGCGGAAGCGACACGGCGAGTGGCGCGTCGCAGCCGCCCGCGGGCCAGGCCGATAGAAGGCTTGCGTGGGGCTTGCCGGGCACTCAAGACCGCCCGCTGGCTGCCGATATGGATCAGGACGGCATCGACGACATCGGCCTTTGGCTGCCCGGAACAGCAACCAGTGCGGCCAGCTGGCGCTTCCTGATTTCAAACGACCGATCGGAAACTCGGCGCGAGGAGGGCAACATCAACACCCTCAATCACGCGTTTTCATTGCCGCCCATTGGCAACGATTTCTTCGCTCAGTTCGGCGGCGACCGCTGGCGGCCGATTGTCGGTAATTTCGATCCGCCGCCTGGTTCAAGCGCAGCCGCAAGTGTGCCGCGAGGCGATGATTCGTTGCCGGATGTCGCTCTGCAACCGGTCCACCACCAGTCTCAAAGCTCGCGCATCATTGAGCGCGGCGCGACCGCTAGGCGCGTTCAATTCAGCGCAGCGGTTGCTGACGCGGCCTTCGAAGACTTGAAGCTGGTTGTTGCGCGATGGACTATAAGGACGAATCCGGCCTCAAGTGTGTCGTCCGTCGATGACATCGGAATCTCGCGCGACGCGACCGGAGATGTTGAGGAACCGATTGCGTTGGATACTCAAGTGCGGAGGATGCACTGGGAATTCACCGACGACGTCCCGTAGCGCCGGCTGAAACTTGCGGCGCACGATTCGGTCGTTGTTCATACCACGACCGGCTCAGTTACCGTCACCACCAATTCATCGAAAGACTTATTAAAGTCGTCATCGCGCACGGTGAGGCGAAGAATGTACGTGCCGACCTGGCTGAATTGAGCGCGCGTTACAGGCGAGTAAAAGTCCTCAAACGTCACCACGCCGGTTCCGCCGGACGACTTCACCCAGCGAATCGTCAGCTCCTCGAGCGGTGTTATGCCGTCGTCGCCGATGGTGCCCGTCAGGTCGAGCCATTGTCCTAGCTCGACGGTGAGGTCGGGACCCACGTCGACTGTTGGCAGCAAATTAGTCGGCTCGGAGACCGGGTGCTGCTCGAGCGGCGGGGCCTCATAGTAGTCGATAATCAGCTTGGGCCGGAGCGACTTGGTGGCCGCCTCGCTGGAGCTCACTTGAACGCCATCCGAGGACACGTAGTCCTGGATAATAATGCCAAAGTTGCGCGACGGTTGATTGACCCAGGCTTGTACCGCATCGACACCGGCGTCGTTCAGCGCGATGTGGTGAATTCCCTTCGACGTGGGCCCGAGCAGGCCGAGGACGGCCGTGTCTCGGTCTCCGATGCCTTGCGCACCTGCCGCGGACCACGGCTGGCCGGCCGCGTACTGGTTCCAACTGGCCGACAGCTCATCCCACGCTCGCTGGAGCGCGTAGACTTCAAAGTTCGCGCCGGTCGTGGTGAGCGCGTTCAGCTCAATTGCGGCCGACACGACGATGCTGCTGTTGGGTATCGCGGAAACGTCCCAGCGGAAGAGGGCTGACACATCGGGCTTGCCGTCAACTTCGAACGAGGCGGCGGTTCCATAATTGCGCGTTTTGTAACCGCTGTTGAGTTTCGTGTCACTCGTCCCGGCGTAGGCCAGCGATGGGAACAAGCCGTCCTGGAAGGCGATTTGCTGCGGTCCGTCGGGCGGCGGTGGCGGAGGCGTTTGCGGCTCCGTCGGCGGAGTGCTCGGGGCGTTCACAGTGATCGTCACTTCATCGAATCGCGAGAGCTGGCCGTCGCTGGCGGTGAGCCGCAGCACGTAGGTGCCAGACTCGCTGAAGCTGGCTGTCGTGTCGATCGCCAAGCCGTTGGCAAACGTCACGGTGCCTGTGCCCGAAATTTTTGCCCACGAAGTGTTGAGCGTGCCGGACGGTCGGCCGTCGTCGCTTACCGTGCCATCGAGCGCCGCCGGGGAGCCGAAGGCGATCGTGCTATCGGCGCCCGCATTTACTACCGGCGCCAGATTTACCGGCGCCGGCGTGTCGAAGCTAAACAGCACACCCTTCGCGCTGCCGCCCGAAGCGAGGAATACGACGTTATCCGTGAAGTTCTGCTTCGTGCTGGTGACATTGTTTACACTGCCGCCGATGAGAACCTGGCGGGCGCCGAAGGCGATATTGTCCAGCGGCGAGACGCGATAAACGATATCGCCGCCACCTTCATTCGTGGTGTAGGCCACGATGAGCCGGTTCGCCGCCTCGCTGAGCACGACGATGGGCCGCGTGCCGCTGCCGTCGACATGGTAAAGGTCGTCCCAAGCGCCGTTCGGCCGCCGCACGAGCAGCGCTATTTTCGGGTAGCCGGATTTGTCGTAGCCCGTTTTCACGGCGGCATACAGCGTGCCGTCCGATGCCACGGCGACGTTGAGATGGTCGTCGGCCATGCCGGCGCCGACGCTCAGTGCCGACTGGCCGGCCGGCACCTCGGGCGCAAGCCACGTGCCCGGCGCCGCGCCGTCGACGTGCAAACGAAAGCCGAACCGGTCGCTCGACTGATTCGACCACAGCACGCCGATCCTATTGTTCGGCATGGCGATGATTGCGCTGATGTCGTCGGAGTTGATGCCCGACGCCACGGTGATTGGCGCGCTCCAGCTTGTGTACAGGCCATCGCTGTAGCGGGCCTCCACGGTGCTGCTCCGGTCGTAGGCCACCCACATACGGCCGGTGGAATCGACTTCGAGCGTGGCCGTTTCCACACTGCTTCCAAGCGGCACGTCGACCAGTTGCGGCTGCAGCGCCCACGGCTCGAATCGGTTATCCGGTCCAGCGTCGTACTGCAGCGTGGCCAGCTGCGCGCTGCTGCCGTCGAGCAGGAGCACGTGCGCAAGGTCGCCCACTGACTTCACGTCGGCGTGCACGTTGCTGTTGGAAGTGATTTGAAGCGTCGGTGTCCAGCTCGTGCCGTCGAGGCGGAACACCCACGTGCCCGACGAGTTGGGCATCACCGTCCACCACTGGCCGGCGTGCTCCCAAACTTTTGACTGCGGCTTGTCGGCGGTGCTTTCGGAGACCGACAAATTCGCCAGCGGCATGATGGCCAAAAGCTGCCGCGATTCAAGCGCTTCGTACGCCAACCGGCGGCCATGTGGCCGCGGCGACTTCCGAGTTTTGTTGTTACGAGCTGTGAAGCCAAATGACTGGCGGAGAAGACTCAACAGATGCGTCGACATGGATGCCTTTGCGTTGGAAGCAAGCGCGACGCCGGCTCACGAAAAGCCGGCTCGACTTCGAGGTGGGACAAGTGCGGAGGAAGAGGTAGGAGTTGCGTAGAGCTTCCATCATAATTGGGCTGTACGGCTGTCAATTGAGATGGCCGGTAGTGCGGATTTTTCCACCGGCAACGGCATTCAAGCCGTTAAATCGCGCGCAGACGGGCGCGCTGGACGAGCGCTAATGAAGGGCTGAGCGGCGGCAATGCTGCCAC
>DASXWB010000442.1:0-4887 GCA_036503915.1 Lacipirellulaceae bacterium
ATGGGGCATCCTCGCCGAACTGAGATACGAGAATTAAGTCCAGGCTGTCCGCGGCGGGAGTGCTGCCGCCAAGCGTCCGTCCCCCAAAGAGAATACGCCGGGACGGATTTGATCTGGATCGATTGCTCTCCGGGAATGGTATGCCATCTGTGGTATCACGCGCCGAAACCGAGGCCGCGCCCGCCGCCTCGGAGTCGGCCGAGCCGGAAGCCGCCGCCACGGCCAGCGACGAGTTCGCTGCCCCAGCGGCCTGGGCGGCCGACATCCTTGCGCGCCACACGACAAAGTCAGCGGCATCCACGATGCCATTTCGGTTGCCGTCGGCTCCTGTGCCCGGTTCGGCCGTCATTCCAAAACTGGCGCGCCATGCGGCGGCATCGGCCTGTTCCACCAGTCCGTTACCATCATAGTCCCCAGGAATCGAATCGTCGGTCCCGCCGGGCGACCCGCCCAAGAAGTTGCTTGCCCGCCAATTGGCCGGGTCGCTGGCGTCTCCGAGTGGATCGATGATTTGCAGCGAGTAGCCGCCGCCGTCCGGTGATGTCGGCCACGGCGCCTCATCGTCGAACACAAAATCTTGCAGCGTTTCACCCAGCGGCCCAAGCAGAGCGATCCGTTCGCCGCCGTTGCTTAGATTGGCCGCGCCGTATCCAGTTGACGCAAGGTTGATTCCTGTGCCGTACACTGATTGAAACACCGAAGGATTGCGGGCGACGACAATTCGTTCTCCTGGGGCAAGAAATCGGCTCGCGAACGTGTAAGGTGTTTCTCCGAATTGCGTGATTTGCACGCCGGCCAGGTTGATCGTCTGGCTGCCCACGTTCATGAACTCGATAAATTCGAGATCCTCGCCCTGAATGCCGCCGGGAGCGGCCACGGGATTGTAGTGCAACTCCGTAAATCTTAACGGATAGGGCGTCGGCAGGAAGAATTCCTTATCAACGATCGGGCTCCATTCATTCACCGAGCTTGAGCCTGCGTCGTCGATGAATATTCGAGCTTTAACTTGCACTTGGGCATCGATCGTGATCGGGGCGCTATAGAGCAGTGCGCCTGCGCGCGGCAGGTTTGTGGCGGGATCGCGCGGATCGGAGCCGTCCAGCGTGTAATAGATCGGGACGCCGCGACGCGACGGCGGCAAACTCAGAGTGAGCTGATATCCCGGCTCGACCGTGCCGCCGTACTGGCTCATCAGCGGTGCCTCGTACTGCACCCGCCAGCCGCGCGCAATGAACTGGTCAAGCACGATTTGGGTTCGAAAGGGAAAGTAGTTGTTGAGAAGGTCATTCTGTGTTGCGAGCCATTCCTCGCGCCTGTACGGCGGCTCCCGGCGATTATCGCCCCAACGGGCCGACTCGCCAACGATGGCGCGATCAATGTGCGCCATGCGCGCTGCGTACAGCGAGCGGGCTACCTCCGGAGTCATCACTCCGCCATTGAAGAAGTGGTTCTGCACTCGGTCGGCAAATCGCAGCCGATACTCTGGACTGGTCATCAAGTGATTGTGGATCTCGGTCGGCTGGCCCGCCGGATTCAAGAATGTGCGGTCCTCAGTAAGCGATTCGAGCACATGTTCTGCGTCCCAGCTGTGGAATCGCCATTTGCCGTTTGCGTCGACGCGATTGTAAGTGGCATACCAATTCTTGCCACCAGTATTCAGCGCCCAGTCGTGGTTGCCGACGTAATAGTTGACCAGCATATAGTCAATAAAGTGATCGATGTCGATCAATTCTTGTGCGGCGGCATAATTGGCCGGTATCGACAGATTTTGCCGCACTACATTTAACATCGCGTTGTAGTTCGCCGTCGCCGTGGCTGGGCCGGCAACCACGTCGGTAGCGACGTGCTTGATGACGTCGTAGTCATCGTTGTCGCCGCCCATGTAGGAGGCGGCAAAAGCATCGTCCGGCCGCTCGTGCAAATAATACATGCCCCAATACAAGCCGTTCAAATACAGATGCACAAAGCGCCCGTGCACTGAGTAGCCGCCGGTCAGGTTCTGCAAGTCGGCCGTAAACTGGTCTTGAATCAGTTTCGCCGTGGCTCGCTGTACCGTCGGAGAGGAGCCGCCTCCGTAGGTCCAGGAGTGATTGTAGACCGCATCGAGAATAAACGTATCGATTTCCGTTGTGGCGCCCTGGTCGAATATCGGATCGGTAAACAGGGCGGCATTCAAATCGGTCGGTCCAAACGGCTGCTTAAACGTCACGCGGAACGAAAGTTTATCGTTGTTCCAACGATTCGTGCTTGTTTGGCCCATGATCTCGACGGCACCGTCGATTTGGAACTCGGTACTGCCTTGGGCGTCAAACATTTCCACCGAGCCGGCCCGTTCGATGTTCTTACCCGAAATGTAGATGCCGCCGGCCCCAAACAGCTCGTTCCAATTCATTACAACCGAAAGGGTCGGTACCGCCTGCAGGTCGTCCTTGATCGTGCTCGAATACTGGCTCACGATTTCGGGATCCATCGCCCAATCGGCGTTGGCAATCCCCTGCTGAACGAAGTGACTCCAAGGCGCGTATGGCTGTAATCCCGATCCATCCTGCTCGAGCACGTCATCAAGAAAGATGTACGTTTGCGTGTCGACATTCGTCGGCGTCCATCCAGTACGGAACGCCGCCGCCCGCAGCGTCGTTGTCGTGCTGATCGAGGGTGGAGAGGCCGGATTATAAACAAGACCATGAGTCGCGGTCGGCTGACTGCCATCGAGCGTGTAGCGAATCACCGCTTCCGGCGTGGCTGTCGAAATCTCCACGCTGAACGGAGCGTCATAAAATCCGCGATCGACGCTAAAGGTAGTGTCCGCCACAACGCCCAACGTCCCGGCGGCATTGGCCGCACCTGGAGTTGGCGTGGCCATGAACCCCTCCGCGCCGGGAAGCGCACGATCGGCGAGCAACATCGGGCCGATCAAGAAGTCCGTCCGGTTATTTATCTGGTTCAAGCCGTGAATGGCGAGTACGTTGTTGCCTTCGATGAGCTTGTCCAAGTGCTGATTAATCGGAATCGGCTCGTAGATGATCGCAACGCTGTCGCTGTGCGACGTCGTCGCAGACGAGTCCCATTGCGGCGAGGCAGTAGCATTTCGCTCGGCGATTTTGTGCCCGTTCAAATACGCGACATATCCGTCGTCGTACAGCATTGAAATCGTGAGACTCTGAAACTCACCAACATCGGCGACACTAAACGGAATTCGCATGTAGATCGTGTCGCGCGGGATTGGCGTTGCCGGCATCAACGAATTCACGTCAAATTCAAAATACGACGAGTAATCAATTCCGCCGCCACCCCTTTCATAACCAATTGGTGAGTCGCCGCTCTGCCAGGTGCCGTCGGGAACAAAACTGGCGGCCGTCCAACTGGTTCCCAGATCGCTGCTGGTTGGCACGTGAACCTGCACCGTTTCGGTGGTGTCGACTAGCGTTTCCGTGGCAACCGCGGATGAGCCGCGACCATAGGAAACGTTTGCCACTTGCGGCGGAAATGGATCGAACTCGTCAACCACCGTCGTGCCGTCGGGCATCAACAGAGCGAGCCGCTCGCCATCCCCCGATAGCTGGAAGTTCGTATGCAGTTCCTCGCCGGCCACCGCCCGATCCTTGCCGGAAGCAAATACCAGAAGATACGCGCCAGCCGGTATTTCCACCGACGGCAATTGCCATTGCTCCTCGCTGTCGGCTAAATACCAGCCACCGACATTTACCGGCGCAGCATCGGTGTTCCGCAGCTCGATCCAGTCGGACTCGTCGCCATCTTCGTCGCTGAGGCCGTTCGTGTTGAGGGCCAGAAACTCATTGATCACCACGCCCGCCATTGCCAACCGCGGCTCGAGCCGCTCGAACTGCAGGCGAAACCGGCCCGAAGAGAAGCTGCGCGCAGCCGCCCGGCGGCCGGACCGGCGACCAACGGGCGCATGATTCGCCACCCTGCTCCGGTCCGTTTGCCGCCGCCTTAAGCGCATACCGCCTCGCCTCTAACCGCGGTCGCCGAACATTGAGACAGCTCGGCGACGACGCCAAACCTTCATTTTATCTTAGTGCTGAGAATCCGGCTATAAAGGCGGACTATGTCTTTAAGTCGCCGCAATACATTTTTGCTTCAGCCGGGCAGACGGCCGCTTTCTTGAAACTAAGGTACTCGCGGTCGGCCAAAAACATCGCTTGCCGTTCGGTCGTGAGCTCACGGCCGAAGGGCGGTTTAGCTTTACATCGAATCAACCACGCCACCCACGCCCGAAAACTCGACAATCAGCCTGTCGACAACCTCTTCGGAATCCTGGGCATCATTCCACGACGCGGCCAGGTCGTCGAGCGGCTCGCTGTCAGTCGCCGGCTGCAGCGCCGCGAGGAGCAGGTCGTCGTCGGCCATGTCAGCGAAAACATCATCAATGGATGCCAAAGACGTTGGGGAATCCAACCCCAAGGCGCGCCAAGTCGAGGAATCGGCCGGTCCGCCCGTCGCGAACGACTGGTCCAAAACGGGTGCTGTGTCCGCCGCCTCCTGACTTCCACCAGCCTGTACTGCCAACGCCGAAGCGGCCCCGATGCTCTGGCCCAGGTTCTTCCGCCACAACACCATGTCGGCGAGGTCGACAACACCGTTGCGATTTCCATCGGCCGCCAGATCGCTCGTCGAGCCGAAGCTCGCTCGCCACACAGCGTGATCCGCCTGTTCCACCCGGCCGTTGCCGTCGTAATCGCCTACCAGCTCGGTGCTGCTCGGATCAGGCCGCGCCGCCACCGGCGGATCAAAATTCCCCACGATCGGTAGCGAACGCTCGTCGCCGAACTCCGCGTACAAGTCGTTCCCAAACGGCACCGGCTGAACCACGCGTTCACGCCGGTGCCGTTTGGGAACGACTTGTACGCGGAGTTCGGCGACGAG
>DASXWB010000443.1:0-2115 GCA_036503915.1 Lacipirellulaceae bacterium
AGCTCCATGCACCGCTCATCGACGCACCGAAATTCGCTTGCCAGAGTTGATAGTCGAGCTCGTCAACGATTCCATCGGCCGCGCCGGTTGGGCCAGTGCCGTCGGCGGCGGGGCGAACGCCGCTTTGGCCCGATGTCTTGCGCCACACGACGTAGTCGGCCGCATCGACGGTGCCATTGGCGTTGTAGTCGCCCGGAAGCTTTGGCGTTACTGCCAGGAAATAGGCTGCGTCACGAACGACGCTCTGCCATTCCAGCGTCGGCGAGAGAGGCGGCAAATCGAGATGGTCGAACGCACCGCTGATGCCTCCGGCGGCTGAAAAAATTGCGAAGGCGTCGCCGTTGGCCGGCGCGAATTCGCCGGCACCGAGGTCAATGAAATCGATCGACAGCATTCCATCCAGTTTGGCCGCGCCGCCGATCGCAACGTGGTCAAACTGAGGATTCTGTGGATTGGCGTTGCTGCGGCCGCCAATTTCAATTGCGAGCGTCGCGCCAGCGTGCATCGTGAACGACTGATTCACAGTCAGGATGCCGGCCGACGCGCTCGAACCGCCCGGAGCGGCGACCGCCTCATCGCAAACAGTTAGATGCGCCACTGTACCGGTGCCACCCAGCGTACCCTGCTTGACCGCAATCTGTCCCGCATTTCCCTCGACGAGTAACGTGCCGGCGCCGAGCTTGCGAATGCTGTGGTCGGCGGTTTCGGCAGCTAGGTTCGAGCGCACGATGGCGATTGCGCCGTCCTGCACAAGAACGTTGCCCGACATCAACCTCAGAGTGTGCCCCTCGAGAGTATGACTTCCGGCAAAGGTAATTGCAGACGCCGTCCGGTCGGCGCCCAAGTTGATCACCGCCGGCGATGCTCCGGCAGCGAAAACCACTTCGTCGTGTTCGACAAACGCGGTGTCGACCAGACTGCCGCGAGTCCAGTTCCGCGCGTCGTTCCATGATGTTCCATCGCCGGGGGCGCCGGCTGCTGCGTTGCCGCCATTCCACACGGCGCGCTGAGACGTGGTGGCGACGCGGAATACTTCCCCACTGGCACCCGAGCCGTAGTCCATCAAGTAAAGATTTCCCGCGGCGTCCTCGCCGAAGGCCGCAATCCGGCTGATTGTGCGGGCATTGGGCGCGAGCCGACCGTTGATGTTTGTTACCGAGGCGCGTGGATTGACCGCGTCCGGGTCGAGCTTCCAGATGTTGCCACTGGCGAAATCTGTAAACAGGTAATGTCCGGAGAGCGCCGCGACCGGGCCGCGATACAGGCCGCTGGCCGCGACTACAGCCCCCGCCATGAGGGGATTCGGATCGTCTCGCGAGTAATCTTAGATCGGGTCGACGTAGGTTGCGTCGATCGGGCCTGGCCAAGGCGTTGGAATCGTCCCCTCGCGGTGCGGCCAGCCATAGTTTTCGCCGCCGGCACTTCCGGCCGGCTGAATATTAACCTCTTCCCGCAAGAGCTCGCCCACGTCGTTGATCCACAGGTCGCCCGTCGCACGGTCGAAGCTGGCACGCCACGGATTGCGCAACCCGTACGCCCAAATCTCATCGAGGCCCTCCCTGCCGACGAATGGATTGGACGGTGGAATGGAATAATTGCGCGCGGGATCGGCCGGGAAGGCGTCGCTTCGCACGTCGACTCGCAGGATTTTGCCGTGAAGACTCGTGGAAATAAGCTGCGCGTTGCCACCGCCGGGGTCGCCCGTGGTGATGTAAAGATACCCGTCGTTGGGGCCGAAATCGATCCAGCCCCCGTTGTGCCAGGTCGGCTCTTTGGGAATGCGCAGGATTGTGTGCCCGCTATCGGGGTCGGCTACATTCGAAAGCGCAGGGTCGCCAAGCACTCGATACCGGCGAACGTTCAAGCTGTTGTCGGCGCCGGTGTAGTTGACATAGAAGTAACCGTTCGTGGCGTAGTCGGGATCGAACGCCAGTCCTAATAGCCCCTGCTCATTAAAGAGCGGGTTTGGAAGGTCCTGCACTTTCTGAAAACTGATTTACGTTAAGCTGCCAGCGCCAGGAGGCGTTGGGTTAGTTGAATGATTTTTGGTGGCAGCCGCCGTGCGGCGGTGATGGTAGATAATTCGTGCTCGATGATTTGTTGGCGCAAGGCTTT
>DASXWB010000444.1:0-11083 GCA_036503915.1 Lacipirellulaceae bacterium
GCGTGGGGCAACGCCCCAGAAGTTTCAGCAAGTCTGGGGCGTTGCCTCGGCCACGCGTCGCACGCTGGCCAAATGCTAGCGAATTGCTCTTCTCAAG
Organism: Lacipirellulaceae bacterium; assembly: GCA_036503915.1. GTDB lineage: Bacteria > Planctomycetota > Planctomycetia > Pirellulales > Lacipirellulaceae > JABDGM01. The sequence continues at coordinate 98 of DASXWB010000444.1, forward strand.
GTGCATCAGTTTGCCCATTTTATTTGACCGGAACAATTTTCGATTTCCGGTAAATCCGCCTAATCGGTAAAGCCGATATCAATTCGACAGTAGCACAGCCTAACACTGTCGGCTCGTGCGCGTTGCTTCTCGAAGCATCGTTGCGCCCCGGCAAATCCCCCCAGACGGCAAGGAAGCGATCATGTTTCGTCGTTGGTTCGAAGTATCGAATGGACTGGTGCTGAGTGCCGTGTTCGCTGCCACGGCATGGGGCCAAGCTTCGCAACAACCGACTTCATTGGCCGAGCGAATGGCCGCACTGCGCCGCGGCTGGTCGGGTGGTCAAAAAGCGCCGGCCGAAGATTACGGCACGGCGCCGCAATCAGCGCGGATCCAGCAAGACGAGTCGCCGTCGGTATGGTCAGGCCTATTGGGCCGCCGCGCTGGGCCGCCCCCGGCGCGAAACAATGCGCGTCCCATGGCCTCGAATCCCGCGAGGCAACAGGGGGGCGCTCGAATGGCTGCCGCCGGCAACCAGCTAGCCACCGGCAACGTGATGCCGCATGGGCGCACCGGCGTTTCGCCGCAAACCGGCAATGCAGCTTCAGCCAAATATCGAACTGAACAATTCACGCTGCCCGGCCTGGGCGGCTCGCCGCTGCCGCAAGCGCGCGCGGCAGCGGAGGCCAGCACGCCCTCTACCGGAATCAACGCCTCGGCGCAACCGGCCACAAACCAACGCGCTGTCCCGGCAACCGCGCCGGCACAGCGAATCACTAATCCGTATGTTGCCGATCGTCGCACCATAACGACGCCGGTCAAAACGGCCACCCGCAGCACTCCACGACAATCGCCGGTAACACGCCCTACACCGCAGGTCGATCCGGAGGAACTCCGCCGTGATCTCGCCGGTTCGTATCCAGCCGCATCCGCAAGCAGCGAGCCGCTGGCGCCCACAGCACGCGCCACCGAGACGCAATCCGCGGAAGAGATTCAACCCGATATGTCTCCCGAAGACGACCCGGTCGCAACGGCGAATGAACCGACGCTGAACGAGCCGGCGCCAACATTGCCGATCAACGAGCCTTCGACATCGACACCCACACACACCCCCACCAAGGCGGTAACGGACGCGGGTGCCTTAAGTACATCGGCGGATGCATCTTCTGTCAAAACCGAAGTCGCCGCTCCGCGATCCACCGCGGACGCGTCCGACTCGAACGCCGATTTCAGATCCGCGTTTGGCAGCGATTTTCCAGCTCGCTCACCGCGCGCCAAAGCCGCCGAAAACGGCAAACCGTTAACGCGCTTCGAAGAAGCGTTTGGCGAGCCCGAGCCCGCGACCGGCGACACCAGCTTGCTGGCCAGTAATGAAACGCCGGTCATCACCAGCGACATCCGCGGTCCGAAGCAGATCACCATCGGCCGCGAGGCCACCTATCGCCTGCAGCTTCAGAACCAGAGCGACACGGCCGCGGAGGGCATGGTCGCCACAATTCGCATACCGACTTGGGCCGAGGTGGTCGACACGTCCGCGAGCCAAGGCATGATCCAGCAGCCGCGCGGCGCCGCCGGGTCGGGCCAGCTCGAGTGGCAGCTTTCGCGCCTGGAAGGACAGGCCAGTGAAACGCTCGATATCAAGCTAATTCCGCGCGCCAGCCGGCCACTGGAGCTAGGCGTTTCCTGGACGCTCTCGCCCGTCGGATCACGCGCCGTGGTCCAAGTGCAAGAGCCGAAGATCCAGATGAGCGTGTCCGGGCCCGATGAAGTGCTTTTCAGCGATCCGCAGCTGTTCCGCCTCATGCTGAGCAACCCCGGCACCGGCGTCGCGGAAAATGTGAAGATCGATCTGATTCCGCCCGGCAGCGCTCAAGGCGCCACCACGAGCCATGTGATCGGCGATTTGGCGCCTGGCGCATCAAAAACCGTTGAAGTGGAGCTCACCGCGCGCGAAGCGGGCAAGCTAATCGTCAAGGCTGTCGCCACGGCCGAGGGCGGGCTCGCCACCGAAGCCGCCAAGGAAATCTTCTGCCGCAAGCCGGAATTGGAAGTCGACTGGCGCGGCCCGGACACCAAGTACGCCGGCACACCGGCCACCTACTTCCTGCGAGTTCGCAATCCCGGCACGGCTCCGGCCGATGATGTCACGCTTAAAGTCACGCTGCCCGCAGGTGCTGAATTCATCAGCGCCAGCGAAGGCCAGCGGTATGATGCCGACACGCGCGAAGTCTCATGGCAGGTCGGCACGCTCAGCCCCGGCGATGACAATTACATGGAGCTCAAGTGCCTCGTGACTATGCCGGGCGTGAACCAGCTGCGAATCAGCGCCGCGGCCGCAACTGGCAATCTGGCCGACGAACAGCTGGCTCAGACAAATGTGGTGGCGCTAGCCGATTTGAAGCTGCAGGTAAGCGATCCGAGTGGGCCGGTGGCCGTCGGCGAGCAAGCCGTTTATGAGATCCGCGTACAGAACCGCGGCGCGAGCACGGCCAACGAAGTAAACGTCGTGGCCCTGTTCTCCGAAGGCATCGAGCCCGACCAGGTGGAAGGCGCGATGTATACCGTAGCCGACGGACGGGTCACGTTCCGAACGATCGAAGAGCTGCCGGCCGGGCGGGAAATCGTCCTGCGAATCCGTGCCCGCGCAGCGCAGGCCGGCACGCACGTGTTCCGCGCCGAAGTTCTCTGCCGCGACCTGGAAATCAAGCTCGCGGCCGAAGAAACCACGCGCTTCTATGCCGAGGACGTGCTGCCCGAAGGCGGTCACACCATCTCCGACCAGACTTCGGTCATTACCGACGGGTTTCAATCCTCGGCGCAGTAAATTCTCCTTTGTGAAAAACGCCTGCATGATTGCAGGGTTCTGGTCTTGGTTGCTCGGGCCTCGCGGCTATAATCTCGCTCCGCGCACGCAGTCGAAGTGCTAGCGTACGGCACGCAATAGCCGGACGGCGGGCACCGCGGCGAAGCCGTCGTCCGTCCGGTGTGCTATCAGACGGCGTGGCGGTCCGGCTTTCACTCTCCGTAGCGCTCCACTTCCGTGCCTCCTTCTGGACCGATGTTCCAGTCCTACCACTGCCGGCTCAGACTACCGACCAGCATCCTGGCGGCATGCGCGCTCATGCACTCGGGCTGCGGCATTACACGTTCGACCGACACGACGCGCACGGCCACGGAGCAGCTTCTCATTTCCGATGCCATCGATCGTGCGGTGCAAACCGTCAACGTGCAATCCCTCGCCGGACAGACGGTGTATCTCGACGACAGCCGGCTGGGTGACGTCGTGGATCGCAATTACCTCATCAGCACGCTGCGGCAGCACCTGTTGGCCAGTGGCTGCGCCCTACGCGCCGAGCGCGATCAGGCTGATTACATTGTCGAAGCCCGCGCCGGCGCCATCGGAACCGACCGCAACGATCTGCTGTTCGGCGTGCCTTCGATGAACGTGCCGCAAATCTTTCCGATGCAACCGGTGCCCGCGGCGATCCCTGAGGTGCCGATCGCCAAGCGTCGCGACCAGCGCGGCATCGCGAAAATCGCGGTCTTCGCTTACCATCGCGAAACGGGCATGCCAGTGTGGCAATCGGGCGTCGCGCATCAGGAAAGCTCGGCGAACGACGTGTGGATTCTGGGCGCCGGCCCGTTTCAGCGCGGCACGATTTACGAAGGAACCGCCTTCGCCGGCAAAACGATCGGCCACGATGAATCGAAAGACGAGAAGGGCGAAGAGCGCCGCCCGCCGGTCGACTTGGCCCGCGCCCGTGTCTTCACGATGCCGCAGAAAATTGCAGCTATCGCTGCGGCGCCGCCAGCGAATAACGAGCAGGCCGTCGTGCCCGCAGCGCATGAAGAGCCGTCGATGCAGCACGAGCCGGCGACGGCTCCCAATTCGCCCATGTCGGTTCCGAGTACGGCACAAGCCTCGCCGCCCGCTCCGCAGCCTCTGAAATAGCCTTTCTGGGAGGCGTCTCTGAGGCCGATTCTGCGGCGGCAGCAGGGCCCGGGCGTCTCAACTCAAGACGGCTGTCCCGGAATGAGACGCTGTCTGGGCCGCTGCTAGTCGCCTGGCCGACCGTTTTTTGCCGTTCTTTAACACGAGATTCCTCGGTTTTTCTCGAAGAACGGTGACGTTCAGCACCGCGAGCCGGCCTGCCAGGGATACGCGGCCGCACGCTCGGCACGGCCGTTGCTTTCAATACCTGCAGTCGCAACACGCGACCGCATGCTCGACGCTCGGGCGCTCTCCGCCCAACGCGAGCCTACACGCTGTTCGAGTCGGACAAGGAGTTTTTCAAAGATGCTTGTGCTTAGTCGAAAAGTGGGCGAACGGATTCACGTTGGGGACAACATCGTTTTGGAAATTCGCCGGATCGCGGGTAATCGCGTGACGCTGGCACTCGACGCGCCGCGCGACGTGCGAATCTTGCGCGGCGAACTGGAGCGCGTGGCCAAGGAATTCAAGCCGCCAGTCCAGCCAGCAGTGAATGGTTGTGTAGCACCGCTGCCGCTGCTAAATAACTTGGCGCCCGAAGCAACCACCCCTGATTGCAGGATTTGAGCGGCAGGAGAACGGATAGAACTGAATCGTTACAGGTGGATAAGAATTCGACTTCGCCCATGTCAGACCGCCTTGTACGCCCACGTGCATCGGGGGGCGGGGCGGTCTGACTTTTTTTTGCGCCGCTGGAATGATAGCAGGCTTGAAGCGCCGCATTGACTGCGGCGGCCTGCCTTCGATACTCTCCGCCTCAATCGGCTCTGCCGGCGCTCCTCTGCTTCCTTCTCGATAACCGCGGGCCGCGGTCGGCGAACGGCCGCTCGGACTTTTTATGCCTGCATTGCGCATGGAGTACGTCGTCCGTATGCGTTGGCAACGCAACAATTGCGTACTTTTCGTTTGCGTCATGGTCGCGACGATCGCCGGCTGCGCGGGCTCATCGAAATGGGTTCAGGTCCGTGACACGCCGCGCAATCCGCTTGCAGGCACACTCGATCTGCTCTCGCCTGGCGGACCAAAACCAACTGCACGCACGATGCAGCTCTTGCGCCGCTACGACCTGGCCAGAGATCTGAATGGCGACGAGGCCGCGCTTCTGGCTCGGCTGGAAGATATTCAGCGACGCGAGCCGAACCGTGAGCACGAATATGCGATGGCCGAAGTGGCCTACATCACTGCAAAGCGGACTGAAACGCTCCATCGCGGGCGAGCGCTGGAATTCTATGGCACGGCATTGGTGCACGCGTATCGGTATTTGTTCGAACCCGGAGCGGGTGCTGCGGAGCAGGAAGTATGGCTTGAAAACTCCTCGGTTCACGCTCCGCGCTCGTCGCTGAATCCATACGATCCGCAGTTCCGCGGCGCCTCAGATCTTTACAACCAATCGCTGGAAGGCATGCTGCGCCTCGTCGAGCAGGAAGGCGAGCTTCGGCCCGGCATGTCGCGCACGATCAAGACGGCCAATCACACGTCGTCGTTCGAAGTCGTAATGCACAGCGCGGCGTGGAGGCCCGAAGAGATCGAGCGCTTCGAGTTCGTCAGCGACTACAAAGTCAACGGGCTGCAAAACCACTATCACGCGTATGGCTTGGGCGTGCCACTTATCGGGGTCCGCCGCAGCACCGACCAGCAAGGCGCGGCGGAAAGATTTTACCCGCCCAGCGTATGCTTCCCGATGACAGCGTTCCTGCGCGTCGAAAAGCCATTCCATTTCCCAAATGAGGCGGCCGGTCCGCTCGTCACCGATCCGACGGCTCCCCGTTTTGTGCTGGAGCTTCACGACCCGCTCGATCGGCAATATATCGACGTCGCCGGACGTGACGTGCCACTTGAGGCCGATTTGAGCACGCCCCTGGCGTTCTTCCTAAACCAGCCGCAATTCCAGGACAGCCATCTCTCCACGCTTGGGCTATTGCGACCGGGTGAGGCCCGTCAGCTGCAGGGCTTGTACATGCTCGAGCCATACGACGAGCGCAAAATGCCGGTCCTCATGGTGCACGGTTTGTGGTCGAGCCCTATCACCTGGATGGAAATGTACAACGATCTTCGCAGTGACCCAATCGTGCGCGAGCATTATCAATTCTGGTTCTACCTGTATCCAACCGGACAGCCGTTCTGGGTGAGCGCCACACAGATGCGCGAGGATCTTGCCCTGATGCGCCGCCAGCTCGACCCGAAGCGCGAGCATCCGGCCCTCGACCAGATGGTGCTCGTGGGCCATAGCATGGGCGGGCTTGTGTCGAAGCTGCAGTCCGTGGAAAGCGCCGATGCATTCTGGCAGACTATGAGCGACCGTGAGTTTGGCGAACTAGAGGCCGATCCCGACACGCGCCGAGCGCTGGCGAGCACTTTTTTCTTCCGGCCGAACCCGTCGATCCGCCGCGTCGTCACGATCGGCACGCCGCACCGCGGCAGTCAATTTTCGAACCGTGTGACGCGCTACTTGGGCCAGAAGCTGATCACGCTGCCGCGCAAGCTGCTCGAAGGTCGCGACGAGCTGGTGGCACACAATCGCGACTTTTTCCGGCGGGGTGCGCCGCTCGACATCCGAACCAGCATCGATTCACTGGCGCCCGACTCGCCCGTGCTGCCCGTCTTGCTCACAGCGACACCGGGCCCGTGGATCGCCTTTCACAACGTCGTCGGTCACGACACGGACGCCGGCTGGCGCGAATACCTGGTGGGTGACGGTGACGGCGTTGTTTCGCTGGCCAGCGCTCGTGTTGATGAGATGCGACAGCTCCGCTCGCAGGTGATCGTGCCGGCCGATCACGTCAGCGTTCATCGCCACCCGCAGAGCATTTTGGAAGTCCGTCGCGTGCTGCTCGAGCAATTAGCCGAGCTGGAACATTTTCCTCATGGTTACGAGGCCCAAGTCGCGGACGAGCCGACGAAACAGCAATGGCCAAACGTAGCTCCGAGGTGAAAACACCAGCGGCGATTAGAATATGTTCGCAGACGATGTAGCAAAATGGGTAGCTGGGGGCAACGCCCAGACGTTCCTGAAAATTGCTGGGGCGATGTCCCAGGCGCGCGCGACCTCGAGCGTGCGCTTAGACAGTAGCTGCCGGCCGTTTTTCCATCAGCGCACGCAGTGGAGCATTGCCGCTCACCAGTCGGGGCAGTAATTCGGGCACGCGTTCGCGCGAAACACGGCGATGCCCCACCTCCGGAGCCCGCTCGCGCTGGAGCCGTTTCGTCGTCCACGCCGGTTCGCTGAAGCTTTCGCGGCGATTGGCGCCCACGGCTGCGGCCGTGACTGGCTCCTCAGAGTCCGTCGCTTGGTCTTCAAATTTCAGTTCGCCGCGAATCACCGGCACATTCGCCGGCGCTTCGATTCCCAGCCGAACCGCTTTTCCTTTCGTACGCAGAACCGTGATCGTGATGTCATTACCGATACGGATCTTTTCCTGATACTTCCTTGTCAGAACCAGCATCGAACACACTCCCTTGGTAACGAGAAGATGGTTGCAAATCCGTTCGCAGACGGTGGGCGGCCCAAGATTAAGTAGCTTAATCGCCCGCTGCGGTCGTGAATCCGTACTGTGAGCGGCCACAATTAGCTACGCACTCGGCGTGCCAAGGTTGACGCAAATATCTAGAAGAGAGAGAAGTACAAGCAAGTAAAGAACTTACGCTGGAATGCCAGCTGCTTGCATATGGCGATCAAGAAGCTGTACAGTTTACAACCTGGTTGAAAATCGAGCGGTGCGTTGGTTCAAAAGATGCCAATTCGGCAGGCACCTGCTCTGCCATTCTGGCTGCCGCGTTAAGAAGCCAATGGCCGCCGAGCTACGCACGGCCGGACGGCGCTGGTTGCAAATCAAATCGACACGGCCTATCCTTCGCCGCCATCATCGTACAGCAGCGACTCCTGCAGCAGCTCAATTTCCCGCGCATCGTGTTCATCGACATCATCTAGCAAGCTGCGGAGCTCTCCACACACGTCGTTGAACCGCGGTTCCTCCCATTCGCTGATGTCGTTCAGCTCCGGCATGAGCTTTTGCAGCCGTTTTCGGAATTGTGCATGGTCGGATGCTAGCTGATCGATCCGGTCCTGAAAATATGGCCGGGACTCCAAAACACTGGCCATGTAGCCGCCCTCTTCCTCCAGCGACATCACGCGCTCCAGATGTCGCTGGAACGATTTGATGGTAAATTGCAGGCTGGAAAGCTTGCGTGGCATGCTCACAGCCGGCGCTTGCCAATCTAGCGTCACGCGCAGCGCCTGTTTGACGTGGTGCAGGATCTGATGCTCCATGCAAGCCATCGAAATCGCGCTGTCATGTAGTGTGGGCATTGGAAGCCTCCGTAGTGGATTTCTGCGTTTTACTTGCGTCCTTTGCTAGCAGCTCGAAATCTTGCTCACACCGATTTCGTTCAAGTCGAAATGGTCCGACTCGTTGTGAACGCCTAGTGTCCCGTCGAACACTTAAGCGGGGATTGTATCCGGCAGAACCGCCGCGTCGAGGAGTGACCCCGCCCAATAGTCGCCCCAATATACAGCCTCCGGCGGCGGAGTTCACCTAAAATCTTCAGCCAGTCGAGTTCTCACTGCGATGTGCAAGTGCCGTGCCGATTTCTAACTGCATAAACAAGTTAAAATGGCGAAGTGTGGAAAAGTGAGAGCATTAAGAGAAGGACTTGCACTGAGAGTTGTGTTACACCGAGCCCGCCCAACGGCCGCTATTCGGGCGGCGGAAGTTTCCTCTGTTGCTTTTTTGCCGCAGCAATTCGTTTCTGTTGCAGCCGAGCCTCACGTGCCGCTTTGGGAACTTTCGACTTCTTGCGCAGCTTGGGAACGCTGACCGCGGCCAACATCATTTCCCGCATTTTGTTGAGGCAGTCCTCGACGTTGCGCGCTTGATCACGATAGCGCTGGCTTGCGATGATAAGCTCGCCCCGATCGTTGATTCGGCGGCGAAATTTCGCAAGGAACCTCGCGCGTATCTCGTCCGGAATTGAGCCGCTTCGCGTAATTGCCCAGCGCAGAACGGCCTTCGACGCAACTTTGTTCACGTTCTGTCCGCCCGGCCCCGAGCTGCGGACGAACGAGAACCGAAGCTCACTTCGCGGTATGGCGATCTGCGCGTTAATGCGGATCGGCGACGACACCGTTATGCCAGAGAAGAGCGCGCCGGGGACTGGGCTAACTCGGCGAATGCCACTTGAGACTGCTCCAACACGCCCCAGTAGTTGTTGACTTCAATTTCAGGACCGATGAGCTTCACGTCAAACGCGCCGGCGTAACCTGACTCTTGCAACGTGGCCACAATCTCCGTTAGCGGCAGGCGGCCATAGCCGAGCGGGCAGCGCTGCTGGTCAATGCTCGGCGGCAAGCGGCGATCGGCCAGATGCACGATGGCGATATGCGGCACCAGCCGCTCCAGCACGTGTCGATGCCTGGCACCGAAGGGAAAATGATATGTATCGTAAGCAACTTTCAAGCACGGGCTGCGATATTCCTCAACGAATGTTACGACGGGTTTAACATCGGTCAAGAACGTCCAATCGGCTGCACATGCGGCGTGCATCGGCTCGATGGCCAGCGGAACATCGGTCGCCTCGGCCAGCGGAAGCAGCTGATCCAATGCGCTTCGCAACACCCGGCCCGCATGTCGGTAGGTATGGTTATTGCGACCCCCCGGATAAATCACAAGGCAGCCGGCCTGGAGTGCCGCCGCCAGGCGAATGGCCTCGGCTGCGTCGTCGATGCTCTCGCCCAGCGTTCGGCCGTCGCTGCCGGTGAAGCCGCCCGCCCACATCAGGTTGGAAACGACCAACCCGCTTTCCGCTACGAGGTCGATGGCTCGATCTTCATCGCCATCGCTCAATTTCTGTCGCCATACTCCAATCGCTCGATAACCAGCATGTTGATAATTTTCGACGTCCTCTTCCAACGACCAGCGAAAGGTCGTAATTTCGTTCATCGAAAGAAGCGTCATATGCAAGCGTCCCCCAGATGAGTTTGTAGTTTGCCTTCGCATCGCTGCGAAGGGAAGTGAGTATGCGGCATCGCGCAGAAACTGTAAAGCTGAATGGCCTAGGATGCGCCAGAATGTGGGCGCTTGCCGATGCGGATGCATCGCAAATATTCAGAGATAATCAGCCATTTTATTCAGCGAAGTGCCCGAGATTCGACTGGCCTGCTGCGGCGGATGAGTGCTAGCACTTGCTCACGAGCACTTTCGAATTGAAGTTGCAGACATTGAAGGGCGCCGCGATGTTGCAAGTGCGCCATTTGCAAATTCATGATCTTGACAACGCGCCGCCAGAGCGCGCCACGCCGCCTGCGACAAATCCGTCGCGGCGCGCCTCGGAGAGGGGGGCAGTCACAATTTGCTCCACGGACTACGCAAAATGAGCCAGTCCCCGGCGGTTTTGAAACTGGTTCTAATCTTCTTTAATCGACACTCATCGTTTTAGCGCTCTTGATTCGGGTTTAGCGTCTCGATCGCAATCAATTCGCCGACTCTACCGCGGTGCCGTGGTTCAATTTTTGCCTGCGCTCGTTTTTTGAATCGCGAAAACGCGAATGCTCGAAATGCGAGAGATCGCGTCCGTCTCTCTTCTGCGCTTCGTGCTTTCGCGAGACATGATTTGGGATGCGCCGCTGCGCTCGCCCTCGTATGCCTGTGGGTGAGGCGATTCACAAAGCGTCGCAGAACCCGCTGCGGCGAGGTGTATGCTTGGCGTGGGTTTTTGAAACTCCAAACTAAGCAGTCCAATGGCTTAAACATCCATGGATTTCGTTAGGCCACTAAAGGAAGGACGGGTTATCCCGTTGCCTCGCGCCTGGGATATCGCGGGGAATCCTCCACCAGATCGGGGTATTGAACCTGTTGCTACAACGTCTATTCGCTTGGTACAGTTTAGGCCGAACGGACAGGGGGAGTACGGATCGCCCGGACGAAGGGTTACCACGCCCTCTTTCGGAATAAGCGTTTCCCGATGAGCGGCCTTCAAGGTTGTTGGCGGCTCGCCCTGTTCACTTGTGGGGCACCCGGAAC
>DASXWB010000445.1:0-6041 GCA_036503915.1 Lacipirellulaceae bacterium
GTCCCAAAGAAAGTAGACGGCGTGGGGCCGCAAGCGCGCGGCCATGTCCATGGCTTTGATCAGCTCCCGGTTCTTTCCCGACGCGGTTGCGGCTCGCGGCAGCCACTCGGCCAGTCGTTTCTTGTTCGGCGGCGTGGCAACCAGAAGGTCCGGAGCCGCCTGCGGGTAAAACATCGGGTAAATCTGGTCGCTGACAAAGATCACATAGAATGCCTGGCGCGGCGACAGGGCATCGACGCATCGTATCAGCTCGACGATCGCCGCTTCGAGTCGGCCGTTCTTCATGCTGCTCGAGTTATCAACGACGAAAACGAATCGGTCGCCTTGAGAGCGGGCGCCGAAGAAGACTGCGGCTCCGCGTTCGCCTCCCGGCGGACCGCTGCCGGGAGAGCCGCCGCCCGACATGAGTACATCCAGGTCGCTTGGCAGAGCGTCGAGCTGACCGATGTCGCCGAGCGACTGGGAACCGGCCCCGAGTTGCATTGGTTCAAACTCGCGAAGCTGGTTGTCGGCCAGGTTGAACTCTTCGGTATGCGCGATGACGTTCTGCAGCTCCTCATCCTCGAACTTCGTCGGTTCGATCTTCACCTCGGAAAGTTCGTTGATAATGCTTTCTTCCGAGGGGTTCGGACTTGCGAACAGCGGCACCGCTTGCTGGGCCGCGGTGACAAATCCGAACGAAATGCAAAACAATAGGCCCGCGGCGTGCAGCAAAAGACTCGCCATGAGAGGCGGAGCAGTTTTGCGGTGCGTCGTGCGGCCCTTGCCAAGCCGTGCGCCGACACCATGGTCGGCGGCACCCGTTTCAATTATCGGCTCAGGCGCCGATTTATCAGAAGTCGTCGGCGATTTCGGACGAGGTATTAGTGGAGCGGGCGGATTTTGTGGCGGCTCACCCCGTTTCGTGACCTCGTCCGAGCGAATTAGGACCTGCCCGCTCGACCGATCGGGTACGGCGGTAGCCGCATTGCCATTGTCGCCGGTTGCTGAGAAACCTTGATGCGGCGGATCCACTCGCTGATCGGCCGGCGACGACCGGCGGCGCAGCTTGCGGCTCATCCAGTCGGCAACGTCCTCCTCGTAATCGGCCTCCAGCCGGGCCAAGTGCGCCTTCACGCGATGCATTTCGATTTCTAAGCGCCGCGCACGCCGGCGAACGGCTTGAATCGCCTTTTGACGACGTTCCAGATTGGAGGGGCCGTCCGACATGGCGCGAAGCCAGGAGCGGGGGAGCGCGGAGCGCTGGATTCGTGTCGCGTGCCTCGTCTGTTCGGCGTTTAATTTAGCGAGTGGAATGTTGGATTTCCAGCCGTTAGGCGGGGTTAAATGGCCGCTGAAGCGCCCGCTCGGTACAAGATAGGATCGATTGTCCAGCCGCTGCCTAATTGCGTTTAGACGACGCTATTTCTAGAGCCCGGTCGATGCGGGCCAGCGAGCGTTCGCGGCCGAGGATGGCGAGCGTTTCAAAAAGCCCGAAGCCGACAGCCTTTCCAGTTACCGCTACGCGCACGGCGTGCACGATGTCACCAGCCTTGATGCCTTGCGCCTCGACGAACGCCTGCAGGAGTCGTTCCAGCCGCTCGGCAGTGAATGGCTCAACTTCCGCTAGATCGGTTCGAAATTTCCTGAGCAACTCACGCGCCTCGGCGGGCTTGATTAATCGCTTTTCAAGTGCTTGCTCGTCATACTGCAAGCAGTCATCGGTCTGAAAAAAGTCCTCGTAATCCAAAATGTCGCCAGCAACTTTCAGCCTGTCACCGGCCGCTTCGAGTATCCGAGTAACGTACGGCGCCGTGTCGCAGGATGGCGGATCGGCGAGCAGGCTCGCGCGCTGCAAGAAGGGCACGACCTTCGCCACGCGCTGCTTGATTGGTATCCGCTGCATGGCCCTTGTTTCGAAGGCCATCAGCTTTTCGGGGTCGAAGCTGGCCGGCGCCTTGTTCACTCGCTCCAATGAGAAATGCCGCACCATTTCGTCGCGCGCGAATTCCTCGGTTTTGTCATCGAGCGACCAGCCAAGCAGCAGCAAGTAGTTTAGAAGACCGTCTGGCACGTAGCCGACCTGCTCGTAAAAGTCGACGATCACCGGATTAAAAGTCTCGGCCGAAGTTGCAAGGCCCAAGCGTTTGGCGATCGCTTGCCCGTGCTGCATCAATTTAGCAAAGTCGCGATTCTTTAAATACTTTTCCAGCTTTCGCTTGCTGAGCTTCGTTTTGCTGCTCGGTTCGGCGACATATGGCAGGTGCGCGAACCGCGGCAGGTTGTAGCCGAGTTTCTCGAACATGAACACTTGTCGCGGCGTGTTCGAAAGATGTTCCTCGGCACGGATCACGTGTGAGATTTGCATGTCGTGGTCGTCGACGACCGTGGCGAGATGGTAAAGGCACGTGCCGTCGGCCCGCTGAATGACGTGGTCCTGTTCGCTGGCCCAATCGACGCGCACCTCGCCTCGCACCAGATCGTTGAGCACGAATTGGCCCTCGCGCGGCATGAGCAGACGTACCACGCCTTGGCGGCCCTCCGCTTCGAAGCCCCGCGAATCGGCATCGGTCTCGGCACGCCAGCGGCGGCTGTAGAGAAACGGCCGGCCTGCCTTTTGGGCCTCATCCCGTTCGGCCTGCAGTTCTTCCGGCCGCGCATAATCGCGGTAGGCCGCGCCGACGGCGAGCAACTGTGCCACCGCGGCTTGATATTTTCCCAGCCGCTGCGACTGGTAATAGGGTGCGTGCGGGCCCCCAACGTCCGGCCCTTCGTCCCAATCGAGGCCGAGCCAGCGCAGTCCGTGCAGGATCGGCGCAAGCGCTTCCTCAACATTCCGCTGCGCATCCGTGTCGTCGATGCGCAGAATAAACTGCCCTCCCTGACCTTTGGCGTACAGCCAGTTAAACAGGGCCGTCCGCACACCCCCAATGTGCAGGTACCCGGTCGGACTTGGGGCGAAGCGAGTGCGGGGCGGCATGACGCTCGATACTCGATGCTGGATACTCGATGAATAAGAGCGTTCCAGTATCCAGCATCCAGCATCCAGCATCCAGCCCTGCTACGCCGCCCGATTCTGCATCTTAATTTTCCGCAGCCGCTTGCGTTCCGACTTGCTCAGCTTGCAGTCATCATTCGACTCGTCGTCGTCGCCATCCGCATATCGATCGCGCTCGGGATGGCTGCCATCGACCCACTGGCTGGCCGAGGCCGGTGACTTGGCCGACTGCGCGACCTGCTGTTTGCGACGGACATATTCGGCGGCAGAAAGCGTCGACGGGCCTTCGGCTCGTGTCGATTGAGCGTCGTCGGTCTTCGACTGGCCTACAGACTTTTGCGTCTTGCGCTTTCCCGTGATTCGCGGCGGGGCAGCAATCAATCCCTGGGCGTCAAGCACTACGAACCGCGCGTAAGAAACAACGGCGGAAAACGCGAGCCAGTGGCCGATTAACAATGCGCCGCCGGCGATAGTCGTTCCCGCTCGTGCGTCCGCGACAGATATCCAGCCAAGAGCCGTGACGGCCGCACCGACGTAGCCGCAAATCGAGGTCACAAGAAACGATACGGCCAAACGGGACTCCCTAACGTCCACAATTGTTCGGAACGCAATCCAGGCCAGCGGCAGCCCAAGAATGACAAGCCACCAGATCGCGCCGCCAGGAAGCGCCGTCCAGCCCGTGAAATGGCTCATCGACGCGGCAAGCACGCTGTGAAAACACGCCACGCTGTCGGCGCTTAGCAGGAAACACGCTCCAGCGGCAACCAGCCAGATGCGATAGCGACCTCGAAAATCATCGATCCGATGACGGCGTATCGAATAAACCACCAGGCAGCCGGTGCTGATCAGCAATAACACGACTGAGGCGACCCAGGATGCGATACTGCCAGGCGCCGCGAGATTGAAAGCCGTGATTTCGGCGGCGCCGAACACCGCCGCGATTGGCGCCGCGAAGTAATGCAACACCGCGAGCAGAGCCGTTGTGAAAATGCCCGCCGCGGTTAGCAGCGCGATCGAACGGTAGCGCCGTGGCACGAAATCGGTGATTTGCGCATGATTCTCGACTCCGGCAGCCTCGCTGTAGCGCGGCACAGCTCGGCTGGAATCGCTTTTCGGCACGGCGCGCAGCACCGCGTGGGAGCTCGAGGCAGAGAGCACCTCTTCATTCAGTACGCGTCGACGGCGGCCGTTGCGACCAGGAAAATTAACCATGGCTTTGGTATGTCAGGCGCTGAGCCTGATAGAGTCCGGTTGGCGTCAGGCTCGAAAGCCTGACCTACGTGCCGAAATGATTGCGCCAAGCCGCACATTCCGCACGGCGCGCATAATCCAATTCGGCATTCCCAAGCTGTCGACTGACGCCCGGCGACGCGACGACCGTTTATAGCGGTTATTCGGAATCGCACGGATAGCGAAATTTCGTTGCTCGCCGCCGGCTTTGGTGGCCACGCAAGCGGTCTGTTCAGGTCGGCTTGAGCCATGCGGGCAGGCCAAAAATGACCTACGGTTGCTGGGGCACCCAGGCCAACCGCGTGGGCGGCTGAAGCTTCGCAGTTTCGGTGAGGTGTGGCACGCCAGCCGTCAAACCCTGCCAACTTCCGATTTGACAGCAAAATGAGCGATTCTGTTTCATCGACGGCCGCGGTTTCCGGCCCCGATTTGGCGTTTCCAGAGGTTCCGGTTTCGGTGCCTTCGATTACGCCAATCGCTGAGGCCAACATTTCATCGCTGCTCGATTCACTGGACCAGGCTGCGTCGGAAAGCGGGCAGTCGCTCGCCGCACAACGCGCAAACGCTCACGAAAATAGGTTGGTACAGGCCCGGCTTGGAATCGCCAGCGGCCTCCACGCGGCATTGCGGGCAAAAAACCCATCAACCGCATCGCATTGTTTGCGCGTAGCCCTGGGCTGCAGCTCGTGGGCCGCCGCAATGGAGCTTGATGACGACACGCGCGACGAAGTCGAAGTCGCCGCGCTCTTGCACGATGTGGGAAAGATCGGCGTGCCCGACAAGGTATTGCTGAAACCCGGGCGGCTATTGCCCGAAGAAATGGCGCTGATGGCGCGGCACGCATCGTACACGAACGATATTCTGGCCAGCTGCGGCGTGCCGCGATCCATTATTGAAATCGTCCACTACAGTCGCGCTTGGTATGGCGGCGCCGCTGGCAAACAAGAAAAGCAAGGCGACAGCCTGCCGCTGGGCGCCAGAATGCTCGCCATCATCGACGCATTTGATTCGATGACGACCGACCATGTGTATCGCCCAGCGCGTTCACGGGAACGAGCGCTCGCCGAGCTGTACGAATTCGCCGGTCGACAGTTCGACCCCGAACTGGTGCAAAAGTTCCAGGCGCTGTTTTCGCAGGATCAGAACTTACTAACGCAAAAACTGGCCAGCCGCTGGCTACACCGGCTTTCCGAAGAAGGCCACATTCTGCCGTGGAAAACTGTGGCGGAATACCAGCGAGCCAACTCGGCGCAAGCGGGGCCCGCCTCGCTCTTCGAAAAGAAATTAATCGACAACATGCACGACGGCGTGGTCTTCGTCGACAGCCAGGCGACGATTTCGCTGTGGAACACCGGGGCCGAACGGCTCACCGGCGTGAGCAGCGTGGCGGCCTGCGGGCGCACTTTCCTTCCGAGCCTGATGGAGATGTGCAACAGCCGCGAACAGCGCATCCCGAACGAAGAATGCCCCGTGGCCCATGCCATCCTGACGGGGGTGCAATGGCTCGGTCGCGTGAGCATCATGGGCCGGCAGAGCCGGTACGTGGCTGTTGATCTGCACGCAATCCCGGTGCGCGGCAGCGACGGCGCAGTGCACGGCGCAACCGTGCTGCTGCACGATGCGTCATCGGAAACCTCGCTCGAGGAAAAGTGCCAAGCTCTGCATGCCCAGGTCGCCAAGGACCCGATGACGCAAGTGGCGAACCGCGCCGAATTCGACCGGATGCTCAAAAATTTCGTCGCCGCGCATCAGGAGTCAAACCTGCCATGCAGCTTGATCATGGCCGACATTGACCACTTCAAGTCGATCAACGACAGATACGGCCATCAGGCGG
>DASXWB010000446.1:0-4057 GCA_036503915.1 Lacipirellulaceae bacterium
ATTCGGGCGTTCGCAGCGGGCATCCGGCCGCCCCGCGATACTTCACGGACGATCCCAATTCGAAGGAGGGCGATTTATTCGAGAAGATGCTCAAGGATGTTGTCGTGCCGCGCACCGACCCGAAGGCTGACGACATCCTCATGATCAACTCCTTCAACGAATGGCATGAAGATACGCAGATCGAGCCGACGATCATCGCGCCACGAACAAACGTCGACGACTCGGGCACGCAGCGCTACACGGAAGGTCATTTCTACGAAGGTTACGGGGACTTGTATTTGGACATCCTCCGCGAGACCACAAAGGCATCTTTGGCGGGCGATTACAACCGCAACGGCACCGTGGATGCCGCCGATTACGTCGTATGGCGCAATACGGTGCGACAAAGCGGATTTGGACTTCCGGCAGACGGCGATCGAAATCAGCTTGTCGACGATGCGGATTACGGCTTTTGGAAAGCAAGATTCGGACTCACTGCCGAATTGGCGTCCGTGGCGCAGGGCAGCCTGGTATTTGGCAATGTTCCTGAGCCGACGTCGGGGACTGTTTTCTTGCTCGGGATACTAGGGGTATCCGTGTGCCGGCCTCATGGTTTTTGAGCTCGAACTCGACGGGCCTGCGGCGGGGACCGCTTGCAAGCAGTTTTTGCGACTTGCGTTATGTCGAACATCCCCTGCGCGAACTGAATAAATCTTCAGTTGAATGTGAGGCCCTAAATCGCGGGCGGCGGCCAAATAAGTGTTGACGAAACCTCGCCTGTAGGTTCTAACATCCGCGTGGCTGCCATGATGGCTACAGGCCTCGACCGGCGGCTCGGCAGCCGCCTCCCCAGCGTCGAGGGCTCCTTCCTCGTGCGGATGACATCCGGATGAAGTCGTTGGCCGCATTTGCCGGGCCCGCGGTTCTGTTGATCGTCCTGGCCTCGGGCAGGATCTCCCTGGCGCAGGATGCGACGGTTCACGAATTAATCGACCAGAGTCTGGCCCGGGTCGCTGGTTTCGAGCCCACACATTGTACCGACGCCGAATTCCTGCGCCGCGTTTCGCTGGACCTGACCGGCATGCCGCCCACCGCGGATGAAGCCCGGGCTTTTCTGGCCGATACTTCGGCGGACAAACGGCAGCGGCTGGTGGACCGCTTGTTTGCCTCGCCGCATTATGCCCGGCACCTGGCCAACACACTCGATTTGTGGCTCATGGAGCGCCGCCCCCATACGCATGTCTCAGCCGACGAATGGCGCGCATGGCTGCTCCAGTGCGTGCGCGAGAACAAGCCGTGGAATGTGCTCATTCGCGAGATTCTGGTGGCCGATGGCGACAACCCGGCTCAGCGGCCTGCTGCGCGCTTTACGCTGGACCGCGGGTCGGAGCCGAATCTATTGACTCGCGATATCGGCCGCATCGTCTTCGGGCGCGACATGCAGTGCGCCCAGTGCCACGACCATCCACTCGTGGACGATTACTTGCAGTCCGATTATCACGGCCTCTTGGCATTCGTCGCACCAGGCTACGCGGTCGTTCGCACAGTGGGCGACAAGCAAGTAACCGTGCAGGCCGAAAGGGCCGGCGGCGATTTGGCTTTCGAATCCGTGTTTGTTAAAGTTCCGCGCCGCACGGGTGCACGCGTTCCCGATGGCGCACTCGTCGATGAGCCGTTTTTCCTGCCGGGAGACGAATATCAGGTTGCACCGGCTGATAACGTGAAATCTATTCCGAAGTTCAGCCGCCGTGCCAAGCTCGCCGAACTTGCCACGAACGGCTCCAACGAAGCTTTCAATCGAAACATCGTCAATCGTCTTTGGGCGCACATGTTCGGCCGCGGGCTGGTGCATCCGCCCGACTTGCATCACGCGGCGAATCCGCCGGCCGACACGGAGTTGCTCAAGTTATTGGCCGAGCGTTTTGTCACCATGAAGTTCGACATGCGCCATTTCCTGCGCGAGATTGCATTGAGCGGGGCGTATCAGCGTTCCTTTGATTTGCCGGCCGACCTCGTCTGTCTTTCGAAGCAAGTATCGGCCGCGCTCGCCAAGCTGCAGGAGGAGCGGACCGTATTGGAACAGGCCGTTACCGCATCGAGCGAGGCGTACGCCGCGGCTGCTCAAACGTGGGAAGAGGCCGAGGCGGCAATGATCCCCGTCGCAACGGAGCTCGACGCGGCCCGAAACCAGTATGCTGAGGCAAAGAAAAAAGTCGATGAAGCCGCCAAGGCGGCGGCCGATGCTACGGCTCAGTTAGCAGCAAAGAAGAAGGTTGCGGGCCCGGTTCAGCAAGCGGCCGCCGCGACCGCTCAGGCTGCAAAGGCGCTTGCCGACGATCCCTTGCTAAATGATGCGGCCCAAAAGGTCGCGACCCGGTCCGAACAATTGGCCGCGGAAGTTGCGGCGCTCGCCAAAACGGCCGAAGAAAAGTCAGCCGCCGTTCAAGCGCCGGCTACCGTCTTGAACAACGTAAAACCCACCGTCGACGCCGCGCTAGCCAAGGTAACGCCGCTATTGACCGCAGTTAAGGACACCGAAAAATCGATGCGCGCGGCCCGCAGCAAAGCCGCGGCGGATGCTGAGGTATTTGCGGCGACGGAACGGCGGCTTGCCACCGCGGAACGAGTTGTGAAGTTGCCCGAACTTTATCAGGCCGTCGTAACTGCGAGAGAGGCGGCCGCGGCTCATGAATCCGAGTTAGCAGCGGCACAGAAGCAGCTCGACGATTTTGCACCGATCCTCGCGCAACATGAAGCGTCTGCCAAAGCGGCCGCCGACGCCCAGAAGTCGGCGGCCGACGCGCTGAGCGCCGCGCAGGCGGATTACGCCAAACAGCTTGAAGCGGCGCAAGCACTCGCCGCAGCTTTGACTTCCGCGGAAACGGCCCGTCAGAAATTGCCCGACGATGCCGTGATGACGGAAGTCGTTACCAAGCTTTCGCAGCGATCGGCCCTTGCACAGACGCAAACTGTCGAGTCACAGCAACGAGTCGCCGGCTGCACCGCCGCGCATCAAGCGGCCGATGCGGCGTTCATCGCCGGACAAGAGTCACTGGCTTCAGCGCTTGCCGAGCGGGCACGCCGCGAACAGGCCGCGGCAGCAGCGAAGGATGCACTGGCTG
Organism: Lacipirellulaceae bacterium; assembly: GCA_036503915.1. Taxonomy (GTDB): domain Bacteria; phylum Planctomycetota; class Planctomycetia; order Pirellulales; family Lacipirellulaceae; genus JABDGM01. The sequence continues at coordinate 3,102 of DASXWB010000446.1, forward strand.
CCGCCACGACGCAAGCCGCGGCAAAGCAATCCGAATACGAAAGCCTGGTGTCGGAAATCGCCGATTGCTGGGCGAAGGACTTCACAGTCGCGTCTCTCAAGCCGCTGACGCCCGAACAGCTTTGCTGGACCGTCTTCCGCGTAACGGGGGTCTACGACCGCTACTGGCAGACGGAGGTCGCGGAGCTCGACAAGACGAAACCTCTCACCGACGAACAAAAGCAGGATGCAGGCCAAATGGTCGCCCGCGAATTCGAGTTGGAGCAGCGAACATTTGACAAATTGAAAGACAATATCGGCACGTTTGTGTCTCTGTACGGCGCGGCCGCCGGCCAGCCGCAGGGCGACTTTTTCTCCACGGCCGATCAGGCTCTGTTCGCAGCGAACGGCGGAGCGATTAACAGTTGGGTTGCACCGGCGGCCGGCAACGTCACCGATCGAATCATCAAGCAGGAAGATCCGCGGGCCGCGGCAGAGGAGCTGTATTTGACAGTACTCACGCGGCAGCCGAGCGACGAGGAAGCGGCACAGGTTGCGGCCTATTTATCCAGCCGGAGTGCGGAAAAAACCGCGGCCGCTCAGGAGCTGGTTTGGGGACTATTGAACTCGGCCGAGTTTCGCTTCAACCACTAATGCAACGCAAACCGTGGCGAGCGCCACCCGTCATGAGGAGCCAGGCCATGAACGTCCGTTACGCCTGTAATTCAGCAGAGCATGGGATCGCACGGCGGCAGTTCTTGGGCACGCTCGCGGCGGCGGGGGCTGGCGTAATGACCGGCGGACTAGGTGTGTTTTCCAGCCCGGCGATCGCTAATCAGTTGCGCTCCGACCAAAAGCGGATCGTCGTATTCAACATGCATGGCGGCCTGAGCCAGTTGGAGAGCTGGGATCCCAAGCCCGGCACGGACACAGGCGGACCATTTCGAGCCATCCCGACCTCTGTGCCCGGAGTGCATA
>DASXWB010000447.1:0-4224 GCA_036503915.1 Lacipirellulaceae bacterium
GAACCGTTGGGGCCCAGCAGACCAAACACTTCGCCCTGCCGCACGTCCAGATCGAGCGCCTTGAGGGCCCGCACCTTGGGGCGACCCCAAAAATCGCGGTACGTTTTGGACAGCGCCCGCGTTTCAATGACAGTCTCACCCGCCATGCGTTACCTCGTTCAGGCCGCCAGAAAATTGGATTACCCCGCTTACTCGCTACGCCCGCAGCTGGCGTCCGGTTCGCGCGGCCGAGTTATGAATCACCCAATACTCGGCCGGATGCTAAACCACTCACTATAAATGGGTTACAGCGGTGTGACAAGTTACTCGTAGGTCAGGCTTTCTAGCCTGACTTTGACAGCCCAGTCAGCCTGGAAAGGCTGACCTACTGGAACCGCAACAGTGCATAGTTCTTTTTTCCGCTGCGCAGCACCATGACCGTTTCGCTGGCGAGGTCCTCGACGGTGACGCGCGCGTCGACGTTCTGGATGCGGCGATTGTTGACGTACGCTCCGCCTTGCTGCACCGTGCGGCGGGCGTCGCCTTTGCTCTTTGCCAAGCCGGCTGACACGAGCGCGTCGATGATTGGCAGGCCGCCGCCTTCGGTGAGAACGCGACGCGGCAACTGTTCGCTGGGAACATCCGCGAAGATCTCTGTCAGTTGGGCGTCGTTCAAGTCGGATATTTCCGCGCCATAAAAAATGTCGGTCGCACGCTGGGCCGCCGCCAAACCCTCGGGCCCGTGAACAAGGCGCGTCAGCTCCTCGGCCAGGCGGCGCTGGCTGTCGCGCTTGGCGGCGTCCTGCTCGCGGGCTGCGTCCAACGATTCGATCTCTTCACGCGGAAGAGTCGTGAGCATTCGCAGAAAGTTTGCCACGTCGGCGTCTTCGACGCGAATCCAGTATTGGTAGAACTGATATGGACTGGTGCGCTCAACGGATAGCCACACCGTGCCGGTTTCCGTCTTGCCCATCTTCGAGCCGTCGGACTTGGTGAGCAGCGGGCAGGTAAGGCCATATAGTTGCACGCCGCGCATCCGCCGCGCCAGGTCGATGCCGGCCGTGATGTTGCCCCATTGATCGCTGCCGCCGATTTGGATCTCGCAGCCGAACTTGTCGTGCAAATAAACGAAATCATACGCCTGCAGCAGCATATAGCTGAACTCGGTGTAGCTCATGCCGGCCTGCTCGCCTTGAGCGGCATCGTCGCGGCCTAGCCGGCTCTTCACCGAATCCTTGGCGAGCATCACGTTGACCGAAAAATTCTTGCCCACGTCGCGCAGAAATTCCAGATAGCTGAACCGGCCGATCCAGTCGTAGTTGTTCACGAGCACGGCTGCGTTAGGACCAGCGTCGAAATCGAGAAACCTCCGCATCTGTTCGCGCAGGCCGGTGACGTTACGATCGAGCACGTCGAGCGACAGCAGGTTGCGTTCCTGACTTTTGCCGCTGGGGTCGCCGATCATTCCGGTCGCGCCGCCGACCACTGCGATTGGCTTGTGACCGGCCTGCTGAAACCGCCGCAACAATAGCAGCGGCAACAGGCTGCCGACGTGCAGGCTGTCGGCCGTGGGATCGAAGCCGGCATACACCGTGCGCGATTGCTTTTCAAGCCACGCCGGCAGCCCGGCATCGTCAGCCGTCTGGTGCACCAGCCCGCGCCAGCGGAGATCGTCGAGGAGCGCCATGTTGTCCAATGTAGCAGGCACACTCCGTGTGCCGTAGCCTGAATCATATTGAACGCTATCCCTGACGCAGCGGACGGCACACGGAGTGTGCCTGCTACATTACCGCCACAGGTCGTCGCCCGCGAAGGGGTGCTGAAAGCCTTCCAGCTTCGGCTTCGGCAGCACTTTGAGAACCTGCTCGGCGAGTTTCAAATCGTCGCGCGTGGTGATCTTGAGATTGAGCGGCGAGCAGGGAACCACGGTGACGGGTTTGCCAAGCCGCTCGATAAGCTGCGCATCGTCGGTCACCGGCTGTCGCCCGCGCTTGGCATAGGCTTCAATCAAGAGCTCGCGGCGAAATACCTGCGGCGTCTGTGCTTCCCAAAGCGACTCGCGCGCCACAGTTTCCGTAATGTGTTTTTTTTGATCGACCCGCTTGAGCGTCGCCTGCACCGGCGCGCCGAGAATTGCCGCCCCGTCGCGCTTCGCGGCTTCGAACACCGAGTCGATCCACGCATCGACCAGGCACGGCCGGGCCGCGTCGTGCACCGCCACAAAATCGATCTCGTTCTTGACGCGCTCCAGCGCCCGCTGCACCGAATCGGTACGGTGCTCACCGCCTTCGATAACTTGCACGCCGAGAATGGCGATGTTCGCGCCGAACTTCAAATTAAAAAAATCGCGGTCCTCGGCCGCGATGGCGACGATGACTTGCTTCACGTCGGCGCGATTCATGAACCGCTCGGCCGAATGCAGCCACACGGCCCGCCCGCCCAGCGGCGCAAACGGTTTCTTGTACGCCTTGTCGTGAAACCGGCGGCTCTGCCCGGCCGCAGGCAGAATAACAGCGAAGGTAGACATGAGCGCAGGATACAAGAATTTCGGGACAAATTACAAGGCGCGGTGATGACTCGACGCTAAATCGACTCACGGCGACTTTTCGATCAACCGCTCTTCAATTATCGCGAGAATCCGGGCCGCGACGCTTTCCTTGGATCCTTCGAGCGAGGCAATCACCTGGCCCGTCGGCGAGATGACCTCGACTTCGTTGTCGAGCGCGCTGATTGCCTGCGGGCCATTGGAAACCATCAGGTCGCAGAATTTTTTCTCTAGCTTGGCCAGCGCGCGAAGTCGGTGATCCTCGGTTTCCAGCGCGAACCCGACCACCCAGCGCCGGCCCTTGCGCTGGCCGAGCGTGGCCACTACGTCGTCGGTTTCCACCAGGTGCAGATCGATCGGCTGCCCGGTCTTCGGGATTTTGTGCGATTCAACGCGCACCGGCCGGTAATCGCACGGCGCCGCTGCGCCGATCAGGCCGTCGCATTTCTCAAACTCTATACTCGCAGCAGCGAGCATCTCTTCAGTCGAGACGACCGGCACCACGCGTGCTCGCGATGGATAATCGACCTCGACGGGCCCGCTAATGATAACTACATCGTGCTCGAGCGCAATCGCAGCTTCGGCCAGCGCGCGGCCCATACGGCCGCTAGAAGCATTCGTGAGATAGCGCACCGGGTCGAGGTATTGCCGCGTGGGTCCAGATGTGATGAGAATGCGGGACATTACGAAGGAGCACTAGACGGGGAGATGGGGAGAAGGGGAGTCATACATCGACTCCCCCTCTCCCATTCTCCCCCTCTCCCACTCTAGTGCCTGCGTTGGTAATTTCATTTCGCAGCGTTCAACAATCGTTCAATTGCTGCCTGAATATCGCCCGGCTCCGCCATGCGGCCCATTCCGGACCGGCGGCAACTTTGCCAGCCTTCTTGTGGACCAACGACTTGGTAGCCGTCGTCGCTTAGCATCTTGATGTTTCGCTGAACCGAGGGCTTCTCCCACATCGATGTATTCATCGCGGGGACGAACAGCACCGGGCCGCTGAAGGATAATAGAAGCGTGCTCAAGAGGTCATCGGCCAGCCCGTGTGCGGCTTTGGCAAGGACATCCGCCGATGCCGGCGCAATGCACACCAAGTCCGCCTTCTCGGCCAATTCAATATGGGCGCCGAGCGGATAATGGCGATCGAATGTGTCGCCCACAACCGGCCTGCCCGTGAGCGCGCGAAATGTCGCCGGGCCCACGAACTTGCGCGCAGCGCGACTCATCACCACCGATACGCCGTTGCCGGCTTGAACCAACGAGCTAACCAGCGCCGCAGTCTTGTAGGCCGCGATGCCGCCGGAGACACCGATGATCAATTCATGGGGCATGGAGGAGCGAGGAGCGAGGAGCGAGGAGCGAAGAGCGAGGAGCGAAGAGTCAGAATCCACTCCGTGCTCCATGCTCTCTGCTCGATGCTTTACAGTGCAGAGAAGTCAAACTCCGGCGGGCCGGCCGACGTGGGTCCCGATTCGCCGACGGTTTTCACTTCGTTCGACATATCGAGAAAGATTTTGTCCTGCAGGATTTCCTGCACGATGATTTCCAGCTTGTCCTCGCTGCCTACGTCCACCAGCGGCCGCGCGCCGGCATTCAGCGCCACCAGCCGCTTTTGGATCAGCGTGGAAAGCTTGAACCGCCCGCCGACCTTGTTAACGATTGCTTCCTCTTTGAGTGCCTCGATCATTTTGATGTTCCCT
>DASXWB010000448.1:0-6046 GCA_036503915.1 Lacipirellulaceae bacterium
ACGGCCCGTGAGCGTCGCGAAGGATCATCCGCGCGACCACGACGGCGAAATGTTTTCCGTACTGGTTAGCCGCACAGTGAATGCGCCGCGACCCGGCTCCAATGCAATTTCGCGAGCGTTCGAAGACGCGTGGGTTGGAACGCATGGCTATACTCGTCTCGACGGCACGCGACAGTATCGGGCGATTGCATTTCAAGGACACGTTCGTACAAGGAACGGCGAGACGATCTCGGAGGTTTTCATTGTTGATCTTCCCGATGACCTCACTGTGCCCGGCGACCGCCCGCTCGAAGGAACTGAAACGACTCGACCCAGCCCGCCGCGCGGAGTTGTGCAACGACGACTTACGCACACCGTGGGCCGAAAATATCCCGGGCTGCAAGGGCCGCGGCATTGGTTGCGCAGCTCACCGGACGGAGCTCGCATTGCGTTCCTCATGCGCGACGATGAGGGTATCGTGCAGATCTGGACGATTTCGCCCAACGGCGGCGAGCCGCAGCAACTCACGCATAACGCGTTCGGTGTGGCCTCGGCTTTTAGCTGGAGTCCCGACGGGCGCTGGCTCACCTACGTCGCCGACAACAGCGTTTTCGTCAGCGACGCGACAACAGGGGTTGCAACTCGACTCACAAGCGAAGCCGACGATGCCACATCGCCGCGGCCCGAGGCGTGTGTGTTTTCGCCGGATGGAAAGCGCATCGCCTACGTGCGGCCAGTTGAAAACGACGGCCGCACGAGCAATCAAATATTCGTGGTGAATCGTTAAGTGCTCCGGAACCGCATATGCCTGCAAACGTCCCCCGCGCGCTCGTTTCCCGAAACCCGCTGGATTGGCTCCGCGTGTTCGGACCGGGCGCGATCATCGCCTCGCTCACGATTGGAACGGGCGAGTTGATTTTCTCGACGCGCGGCGGCGTGATTTTCGGTTACCCGATCCTGTTTCCGTTCTTGCTGATCTGCGTGCTGAAGTGGACGCTCGCATATTCCGCCGCACGGCACATGGTGCTTGCCGGCGTGCATCCTCTCCAGCGCTGGATGGACGTGCCGCTCGGGCCGCGCGGCTGGCTGACGATCCTGTTTTTCCTGCTGGGGGCGGCCTTCATTCCGGTGTGGGTCAGCTTTCATTCCAGCATCCTGGGCGAATTGCTGGCCATGTTGACCGGCACCCGGCAGTACCTTGGCGGCGCCACGATGCACCTTTGGGGCAGCGGCGTGCTTCTTGGCGTGTTCGCGCTGGCCATTGCCGGAGGGTACGCGGCGTTGGAAAAGACCCAATTGTTGATCATTGCCGCCATGCTTGTCGCGGTGATCGCCACGCTGATATGGTTTGGCCCGGATTGGCTGGAACTGTTGCGCGGATTTGTCGTGCCGCAGCGATTGGAGTACCCGGCCTGGCTCGCAAATAGCACCAACCAAGCCGCGCGAACGATCGCCGCGCGGCCCGTTTGGGTCGAGCTCTCCACGTACGTGGGCGTGATCGGCGGCGCCGGCTACGACTACCTCGCTTACACCTCGTACTTGCGTGACAAGCAGTGGGGTAACGCCGCGCCGCCGGCGATGGATCGTGCTTCGCAGTCGCAATTCGCAGATGGCACTCGCAACGGACCGGGCTCATTGGACGACAAGTCGTTGCGGCAGTGGATTCGGGCCCCTTTAATCGACTGCACACTGAGCTTCGTCGCGGTGATCGTTTTTAGCGCGGTGTTCGTCGCGGCCGGGAAGCTTGTCCTGGCGCCCGCGCATCAGGTCCCGAGCGAAGGCAAATTCCTGGAGTTTCAAGCGCAATTTGTCACACTTCTTGATCCACGCCTGTACTGGCTTTATATCGCCGCTGTGTTTTTGGCGATGCTGGGCACTCTTTACGGCACGCTGGAAGTGGCGCCGACTATTTTGCGCGAGACCATGCTTGCAGTCGGCATGAGTCGACGCGTGTTTGCAGACGCGCGGCAAATGCGCAATCTGGCCATCGGCTGGTGCACGGCGATCGCGCTGGTCGTGCTCGCGGTCGGCTTCGTGTATCAATTACGAGCCGGAATCGACAAGCCGCCCGGCCTGCTGGCCATCCTCATGCCGGTGAATTTCTTCACCAACGTGCTCGCGTGTGGGATTATCTGCCTGCTCAATCCCTGGATGGATCGCCGTTTGCCCGTGCAGCATCGCATGCCGCTCGCGCTGGTGGCGCTCAACCTCGCGGGCGGCATCGCCTTCATCCTGGCGGCGCTGCGCGCTTACTGGGTCTATGCCGGTTGGCTGGCGATGGGAATCCTGCTGGGCATCTTCGCCATCGGGATCGTTGTGGCTTGGCTCGTCAACCTTGCGGGCAAAAGAGGCTAGAATCTGGATGCTGGACGCTCAACTACTCTTTGACCTATCAACTTTCAACCCTCCGGCATCTCAATCACGATCTTCAGGCACTGGTCGCAGCGCGTTCGATGCAGCTCGTAGGCTTCCATCACCTTGTCAAACGGGAAGCGGTGCGTGATGAGCTGGCTGACATCGATCTTGCCGCCGGCGATCAGGTCGAGGGCCGTCCGCGTCGAGGCTTGATTCGGCTCGACCGAGGCGCCGACGATCGTTTGTGCGCGGCAGCATTTGTGGAAGAATTTATCGAAGTGGAACGGAAACACCTGGCCGCGCGGGTAGCCGAAATACAGGATGTCGCCGTATTGGCGCACGAGGTCCAAGGCCAGGTTGATGGATGTCACTTCGCCGGCAGCCTCCACGACGATGTCGGCCAGCTCACCGCCATTGATTTCGCGAATCGCCTCGATTGGATCGATGCGCGAATTATCGATCGTGTGCGTCGCGCCGAAGGCTTTCGAGCGAGTCAGTCGAAACGCCGCGATGTCGAGCGCGATGACGCGCTTCGCCCCAAGCTGCCGTAATCGGTAATTGAAGAACAAGCCGGCCGATCCCTGCCCGAGCACCGCAACCGTCTTGCCCTGCACCTCGGGCAGCCGCTGCGATGCGTAGAACACGGTGCCCATTTGCTGGGCCTGCAGCAGCTGCTCGAGCGGCAGGCCCGTTGGCAGCGGTATCACGTGCTCGACCGGCGCCAGATAATACTCGGCCATCGCCCGATGGCCCGGAGCAAGCGCGAGCACCTGGTCGCCAACCTGCAGCCCCGAGCTCGGCGCGTCGAGGGCCTCGATAACGCCCACCATTTCATGCCCGGTCGTTCCGACTGGAAACGGATAGGCCTCGTCGGCGGAATAATGCAGCATCTGGATATCGCTGCCGCACAATGACAGCCGCCGCGTGCGCACCAGCACGTGCCCCGGCTGAAGCTCAGGAATCGGAGCCTCCACGAAGACCGCCTTACCGCGGGCAACAACCTGGACAGCTTTCATTTTCATAGCTCGCAGCATAGCAGACTCGCGGGCGCCATCCGACGTCAGAAAGGGCGAAAAACTGGACCGGAATAAAAGGGCGTGTTACAATCGATTCTGCAAGGGTCTGGAGGTCGTCCAGATATATCGGGTTGGGGTTTTCTGTTGAATATCGGCGCCGGCGTCGGTTGGCGTCGCGAGGTGATGTGTGTTTTGGGAATGTCTGCGCCTGGCTTGGCCACGCGTCGCGCGGGATTTTCAGCAACCATTGTGTCGCTGCTTCTGGGGCGCATTGTTAGAAGGTGGATCTATGTCTCGTCTATATTCTCGATTTTTGCAACTTCAGCTTTGGCTGGTGTTGCTAGTCGGATTCGCGCCGTCCGCTCATGCCGCGGGCTGGTTTGACGACTTCAACGACGGCAGCGCCACCGACGGTAATCCAGTCACCTGGATCGAAAATCTGGGATTGAGTAACAATAACCCGCCTTTTCCCGGCGACTACAACGCCTCGAGCGGCGATTACGTCCTTACGCCGGCCCCCGACCCGGCCGATGATAATATCATGTCATCCTTTGTCGACGAGAGTTTTACTGACGTATATATGCGCACCCAGGGCATTGTCCTTCCCGATCCGAACAACCCAGCCAATGTTGGCGGCAACCTGGTCCTCACTGCCCGGTTCGACATCGCCACCTTGTCTGGATATCTCGTCTACTTCGACGTTAGCGGGAACCTCGTGTTGCAGCTCTTCATCGGCGGGGAGGGAACGGACATCGCTGGGTTCGACGCTCCCTTTAATGCTGGCAGCGAAGTGGTCGTCGAGCTGAACATCGTCGGCGAAGAACTGAGTGCCTTCGCCTGGTTGGCGGATGATCCCAACGGCAAGCCAGACGAGCCCCAGGTTACCACCCTCGACTTCACGTTCGCGTCCGGTGTTTCGGGCATCGCGTTCGCCGAGGACGACGATGGGACGGCCGGCGTGTTTCGATACGCGGCCGCCCAGGATACCCCCTTCGTCGACGCCGTGGCCGGCGACTTCAACGGAGACGGCAAAGTAGATGCGGCCGATTACGTCGTGTGGCGCAAAGGCGCACAAAGCCAGGACGACTACAACACCTGGCGGATGAATTTCGGGGTCGGCACCGGCGCTGGTAGTCTGGTGGGCAGCGCTGTGCCCGAGCCGGTTGCGCTCATTCAGCTCGTTGTCGCCGTCGCCGCCTGCTTGGCGAGTGCCGTCCGCCGGCGATCGGTTCTCGCGTAAAACACGCTGGCCAGCGTCAGTAGCAGCAGGCACGCAGCAAACACGATCGCTGACGGTGAGCGCGATGTGGGCGCTTCCCAAGGCCACGGAAAGCGGAAGAACGCAAAGGTGAGCCCGTAGTAGAGCCAGCTCGCGATGAGCAGGCTCCAGCGTGCGAACGATTGTCCATCCTGGCCGTGCTTGCCGCGAAGGGCCAGCGCAACGGCTGCCACCGTCAAGAGAATCAGGGGCACGACGAACAGGAACGCCCAGCCGTAAAGCGCAGTTATCTCTGCGTGTTCATACGACATCTCGCGCAGCGTCTTGCCACAGATCGGCATCGCCACAATGGGGAGCGCTATGAGGTAGGGCGCGTAGCGGCCGCCCACAGTCAATGCCAGCGGCACGAGGCCCATCGTTAGCGCATGATCGGCAACTCGATCGAGCGAGTCGAACGACATAAAGTTCCAGGCCGCTAGAGCTGCGACGTGGCCAGCGAGCAATACAATCTCCGCCGCAGTCACAAGTTCGACGGTATCTTCGGCCGGCGGCGGCAGTTTTCTCCGGTTCAACCAAACTCCAAGTCCCAGCCCCAGGCCGAGGATCGCGCCGAACAGCGTTTCCATCGTGTTCCACCAGTTCATGTACGCCTCGATCGGTGCGAACCAACCCTGCTGGAACCATTCGGTATTCCAGGCATGATAGGCCTGAACGGCCTGCCCGAGTGAAAAGCCAATCCCGCCGAAGAGCACGCCAAATAGCCCAAGGTTTCGCGCCATCGCGTCGCGCTTCCACACGGTGACGTACGCCCACAGCCCCGCGAGCGCCAGGAGGAGCCCACCCCAAACTTCCGGCCGCGGGCTTAATTCGACTTTATCCGGCTCCCAATGCCAGTCGTCGGAAAAATAAACGCGAGGCAGCTGGCGACTCTCTGGATCGAACGTCTCGTTCAGTAGCCACAGGCCGAGAAAATAGAGCTGTATCAACAATACAAACAGCAGCAACACTTCGAGCGCTCGATAACGCTTGCCGCCCAGACCGGCGCCCATCATCACGCCGGCAAATCCGATCCAGATTCCACCTTTGATGAAAAGGCCGAACATGCCCCAGCGCAGCGCCGCCCAGTTGCCGACGAGCTCGGCATCGTGCGTGAGGCCCACGGTTTGGCCGTATGTCTCCGAGCCACCGAAGGAGATGCCGACGGCCGTTAGCGCCACCATCCGTGCGGTGAACAACGACGATTGGCGTCTGCAAAACAAAAGGCCAATCACCAAGGCTACGAGCACGCCGGCAAGCATCGCCCCGGTCTCGTGGCCGTACTGGCCCCGAATGCCCCAGCCCATCCCGCCCGCGGCGGCGCTCAAAAGCAAGGTCAGCCACAGTGACAGAGATTCATCGCTCGTGGTGATTTCGACAGGTGCAATACGTCGGTCGTCCGGCATAATAGCTCGTAGAAGCCTGAATCGCCGCGGGTGAG
>DASXWB010000449.1:0-1835 GCA_036503915.1 Lacipirellulaceae bacterium
CTCGCACGCGCTCGAGATCACCGCGCACTCGTATCGACGAATGGCACGCGGTGGAATCTACGACCAGGTCGGTGGTGGCTTCCATCGGTATGCCGTCGACGCGGTGTGGCTCGTGCCGCACTTCGAGAAAATGCTGTACGACAACGCCCTGTTGGCCGAGGCCTATCTCGATGCCTGTCTCGTCTTGCGGCAGGGTGCCACTGCTGGCTTGTCCAGCAGTGCCCCAGCCGACGATGCTCGTGACCGATACGCTCGCGTCCTGCGCGAGACGCTCAACTACGTAATCCGCGACATGACCGACCCGGCAGGCGGATTCTACAGCACCGAAGACGCCGACAGCGAAGGCCATGAGGGGCTCTTCTACACATGGAAGCCCGATGAAATCGAAGCCGTGCTTGGTGACGAGCGCGGAGCCACGTTCGGCCGCGTGTATGATGTGTCGGACGTCGGCAATTTCGAGGGCCGCAGCATTCTCAACCTGCCGAAGACGCTGGACCAATCGGCCGCCATCTTGCGGCGCGATCCGGCCGAGCTGGCTGCCGAGCTGGCCGAAAGCCGCGAGAAACTTTTCGCAGCCCGCGAGAGGCGCGTGCGGCCTGGCCGCGACGACAAGGTGATCGTCGCCTGGAATGGACTCATGATCAGCGCCATGGCCCGGGCCGGCGCGGCGCTCAACGAGCCGGAGTACGTCATCACGGCCGACGAAGTCGCCAAATTCATTTTGAATAAGATGCGAAGCGATGATGGCCGTTTGCTTCATACCTATCGCAATGGCCAGGCCAAGCTGGATGCCTATCTCGACGATTACGCCTCGCTCGCGAATTCGCTGGTCACTCTGTACGAAGCCAATTTCGACGAGCGGCTCATCGATGACGCGGTCCGGCTGATGAATACTGTGCTCGAAAAATTTGCTGACCCGGCCGGCGGATTTTTCTATACCGCGAAAGATCATGAGCAGCTCATCACGCGCACCAAAGAGCTCACCGATAGCAGCACGCCGAGCGGCAACGCGCTGGCGGCCAATGCATTGCTGCGGCTCGGTAAACTTCTCGGCCGCCGCGACTATCTCGAGTCCGCGGAAAAAACGCTTGCCGCCGCCGTGCCGATCATGGAGCGTGCTCCGATGGCGGCCGGCCAGATGCTGCTGGCGCTCGACCGCTTCCTGGGGCCGGCGCATGAGCTGGTCCTGATTGGCGATTTTTCGCGCGACGACACAAAGGCCGCGCTGGCCGCGATCCAGCGCCGCTATTTGCCGAGAAGCGTCCTCGCCGCGCGCGACTCAAAGCCGGAAAGTGACCCGTTCCGTTCCCAACATTTGGATGAGTTCTTCGCCGGCAAGACGTCTTCCGACGGTCAGCCGGTGCTCTACATCTGTCAGAACTTCGCCTGCCAGGAGCCGGCCGTTGGCCTCGTCGCAATCGAATCGCAGCTTGAGCAGCTTGGTAAATTGTAGCCGGCCTCTGTGAGGCCGGCGCGGTGCTGCCAGAGTCAACGAACCCGCTACAGCGCGGCGCTCCGGGGTCAAAGGCCGCGGCTACAGTGGTGCGGAACGAAACGCCGCGTGTGCCGCCGCCATGATCTCCGCCAGCGGCTTGCCTTCGCGCACCGCAATTCGGTGACATTCCTCGTATTCCGGCGTGAAGCGACGCGAGCCGTCTGGCAAAAAGGCCACCTTGCCCCGGATTGGGCCCCACGGCGTTTCAACGTTCACGGCTTCGCGTGCCAAGACGCTTCGCATCAACACCGAGCGCCGCACGCCGAGCGTTGGCGTCGCGGCAAAGAGAATTCCTTCCAGCCGGTCGGCGTCTGCGGGCAGCGATTGAACGCTGACGATC
>DASXWB010000450.1:0-18341 GCA_036503915.1 Lacipirellulaceae bacterium
ACACTGCGGAGGACGGGACTTGGGTTGCATTTTTCGCCAGCTTTCAGGTCCAAGGGAACCAAAACCTGGCAAATTTTAGCGCCATCCAAAACGCAATGCGACCTCAAATCTCAACGCCTATCGCGATTTATCAGGGACGACTACGTTACACGAACGGCGTATCAAAACAACGGCTCGCCAACCAAAAAGACATATTGTAAATATGTACACTATCTGGTATAATCGCCCCACGCGCCGATCCGCTGCGCCCGCTCCTTGATAACCAGTCGTCAGGCAGTAGCTGCCGGTCATTCGTCTGAGTTTCTGGCTCGTGACTAAGACTCTCGACTCTTAGCCCCACAGATCGCAACCGCCGCGCGCTTGCGCCGTTCTCACCAACGGCCCCGCACTGTCTCACTTCCGCTACAGGTCAACTGTCGCATTTTCGCGTCAGGTGGCCAAAAGTATGTGTGGGGGGAGTTTTGGACACCTGATGCAAAACCTCGAGGATTAATGGGTGGCCGATCGGAGAATTTTGGACACCTGATGCGAAACCCTCGCGGCATAATGCGTCGCCCATCGGCGATCACCCCCCGAATGGCGCCGTGCTATTAGCCGGACTCACAGAGGCCGCTACAGAATCCCAGCTTCGGTCAGGCGAGGGCCGCTTTGGCTTTTTCGACGATGGCGTCGAAGGCGGCCGGGTCGTGGATCGCCAGCTCGGAGAGGGTTTTGCGATCGAGTTCGATTTGGGCCTTGTTGAGGCCATTGATGAACTCGCTGTAGCGGAGGCCGCGCTCGCGGCAGGCCGCGTTGATGCGGATGATCCACAGCTTGCGGAACTCGCGTTTGCGTGCGCGGCGGTCACGGAAGGCGAAAGCCTCGGCGCGCACGAGATTTTCTTTGACCGTGCGCAACAGGCGACGCCGGCCGCCGGTGTAGCCCTTGGCTTTTTGGAAAAGACGATTCTTCTTGCGTCGCCGTGCGGGGCCGATGGTGGTTCGCATGGAAGGAACCCTTCGATCAATGGTGCGCGCCCAGGCCTCCAACAACGTGATCGTGCGGTTGGAAGTTAATCGTGCCCGGCGGGCTTGTTCGTGTTGTGTGTTCGTTACCGGTCGCTGAAGCCAATAAACCGGACGCTAGCCACCCAGGGGGTACCCGCCGGCTGATTGGATCAGCCGCCGGGCGCTAGCCCCCGGTTTTGAAACTAAATCTAGTAGCTGTTGCCGGCCAGGGCGCGCTTGATTGCTTTTTCCATACCGGCGCCGAGCGTCTCGGTGCCGCGGAGCTTGCGGACTCGCTTCTGGGTCTTGCGCGAAGCGAGGTGGCTGGTGCCGGCCGGGCGGTGCTTGATCTTGCCCTTGGCCGACAGGCGGAATCGCTTTTTGGTTCCCTTGTGTGTTTTCTGTTTGGGCATGACGTAGCTCGCTCAAGCAATGTCGGCGACGCGGGCAAGCCGACGCAATCGGTGTTTTGGTGGAATCCTGAATGATACCGCGTGCGAGGAAACGTGGGAAGGGGATTGCCCCCTTCGAACCGTCGCCCCGTCGCCCGCCCCAAGTGCTGAAAACACTGTCTATTTCGGCGCAAAGATCACCACGATTCGCCGGCCGTGCATCGCCGGGGCCTGCTCCAGCTTGGCATGCTCTTCCAGCTCCTTGCGGAGCCGGTCGACGAGCTTGTAGCCTTCGTCGACGTGGGCGTTTTCGCGGCCGCGGAAAATCACGGAGAAAACCACTTTGTCTTTGGCCTCCAAGAACTCCTTGGCCCGGTTGACCTTGGTCATGAGGTCGTGGTCGCCGATCTTGGGGCGCAGGCGGAGTTCCTTGTTTTTGCTGTGATGCGTGTGGCCTTTGTGCTGCCGCTTTTTTTGCTGGTACTTGAATTTGCCGTAATCCATGATGCGGCAAACGGGCGGCTTCTCCTGGGGCGCAACTTCCACCAGGTCCATGCCGACTTCGCGAGCCCGCTGAAGGGCTTCGCTGGTATCGATAACGCCGAGCACGGCGCCGTCATGTCCGATCACGCGGACGGGTGAGATGCGGATCTGCTCGTTGATCCGTTGAGCTTTGCGGTCGATTGTTGAGTCTCCTATTGGGGTTAGAGGAAGCGGGGAGCAGGGAGAACGGAGCGGCGAGCCAGGAGTTCGATGTCTTACTCCCAGCTCCGTGTCGAAGATTCGCCGTGGCGAACTCCACGCTCCCGGCTACGAAAATCTTGGCTGCGCCGATTGAATTAGTCAACTGATATTAATACTTTTCGAGATTAAGGCGGGTCAATGAGGCAATCAGTCCGTGCGGGGCCTAATACTCGTGTTGCGTTGCAGATTCGCCACTGCTAGGGGGTTGGCGTTTGGCAACCTGGCGGACCGTTTTTGCGTCGATTTCCTGGCGGAGCTTGGCGATTGCGGCCGCCAACGGCATGGTGCCGACGTCACCCTCGAGGCGGTCGCGAACGGCGACGGTGGCGTTGTCGCGGTCCTTTTCGCCGACGACGAACATGTAGGGAATGAGTTGGACCTGCGCGTCGCGGATTTTGGCGTTGAGCTTCACGCCGCGGTAGTCGCCGCTCGCGCGCAGGCCGGCCGCCGCCAGTTTCGCTTGCACTTCGCGCCCATAGGCTTCCGACTTTTCACTGACCGTGACCACGCGCACCTGTTCCGGCGCGAGCCACAGCGGGAATGCCCCGGCGAAATGCTCGATCAATACGCCCACGAAACGCTCCAGCGAGCCAAGCGGCGCGCGGTGAATCATCACCGGCTGGTGCGGCTGGTTATCAGGGCCGATATATTCCAGGCCGAAGCGTTCCTTGCTCGGCAGATTGTAATCGAGCTGAACGGTGCCGAGCTGCCACTCGCGGCCGATGCAATCGGTGACGACGAAGTCGGCCTTGGGTCCGTAGAATGCCGCCTCGCCCGGCTCGACCGTCATGTCCGGCAGGTTCGTCGATTCGCACACGGCCTTAAGAGCGGCCTCGGCGCGGTCCCAGACTTCCGGCCTGCCGACGTACTTGTCGCTCTTCGGGTCGCGGAAGCCGAGGCGCACACGGTAGTCGTTCATGCCGAGCGAGGCCAGCACGGTTTGCGTCATTTCCAGGCAGCCGCGGAACTCGTCGGCCACTTGCTCTTCGGTGCAGAACAGGTGGGCATCGTCCTGCGTGAAGCCGCGGACACGCGTCATGCCGGAAAGTTCGCCCGATTGCTCGAAGCGATACACCGTGCCGAACTCGGCGAGCCGCACCGGCAGGTCGCGGTAACTTCGCGGCTTGGCCTGGTAGATCATGATGTGATGCGGGCAGTTCATCGGTTTGAGCAGGAACCGCTCGCCATCGGGGAATTCGATCGGCGGGAACTGGCTGTCCTTGTAGTACGGAAAGTGGCCCGAGATCTCGTAAAGCTCCACGTGCGCAATGTTCGGTGTGTACACCGCCTCGTAGCCGCGTTTGCGAAGCTCGTCCTTGATGTAGTCTTCGAGTGTCTGCCGGATGATGGCGCCCTTGGGAAGCCAGAGGATCAGGCCGGAGCCGACGGTCTGGTTGATCGTGAACAGCTCCAGCTGTTTGCCGAGCACGCGGTGATCGCGTCGCTTGGCTTCGGCGAGCTGCTCGAGATGCGCGTCGAGCTCTTTTCTGTCGAAGAACGCAGTGGCGTACAGGCGCTGCAGCTGCTGGCGCGACGCGTCGCCTTTCCAGTAGGCGCCGGCGACGGAGAGCAGCTTGAACGCGCCGCCGATGTGGCCCGTGCTGGGAATGTGCTTGCCGCGGCAGAGGTCGATGAATTCGCCTTGCCGGTAGAACGAGAGCGTTTTTTCGTCGGCCAGCCCTGTTTCGATGTGTTCGACTTTGAATTCCTGGCCCAGCTCTCGGCACAGGCCAAGTGCATCGCCGCGCGGCATTTCGAGCCGCTCAAAGCGCTCGTCGGCCTTGACGATCTTTTGCATCTCGGCCTCAATCTTTGGAAAATCTTCCTCGGAGAGCGGATGTTCCAGGTTGAAGTCGTAGTAGAAACCGGTGGCCGTGGTTGGGCCGAAGGCCAGCTGTACGCCCTTGAACAAGCGCATGACGGCTTGCGCCATGACGTGCGCCGCGCTGTGGCGCATCACGGCCAGCGTTTCGGGGTCTTTCTTGGTGAGCAGTCGCAGGCGGACCTCGCCTTGTCGCGGCAGCGACGCGTGCAAATCGAATTGCCGGCCGTCAACTTCCGCCAGCACGGCCGCCTTGGCCAGGCCGGGGCCAATTTCGGCGGCTACGTCGTACGCGGTGACAGCGCGATCAAACTGTTTGCGACTGCCGTCGGGAAGAATGACTGTCAGCATCTTTAATTCATTGGAGACGTAAGAATCTCACGCAAAGGCGCTAAGGCGCAAAGGTTTGGAAATATAACCACGAAGTAGACAAAGATCGAATACGATCGACTGCGGATCGGATGTTACTTTGTGGGCTTTATGATTTTGTGGTCAGCCGACAGATTCCTTTGCGCCTTCGCGCCTTTGCGAGAGATAAACCATTACCAGTTGAGGCCGAATTTTTCGCCGCCGCTCTCAGCCCCGATGCCGCCTTTGAGTTGCTGATGCTTCTTGGATGGCGGCTTGGGCGCGTCGGCCGGCAGCGGCACGTCTTCGTCGGCCACCATCTGTTCGCCCGGCTTTTCCGGCTTGGCCATGAGCGCTTTCAGTGACAGGCCGATGCGCTGTCTCTCGACATCGACCGAGAGAATCTTCACTTCAACTTCCTGGCCTTCGCTCACGATGTCGCTCACGCGGAACACGCGGCCGTGCGATAGCTCGGAGACGTGAATCAGGCCTTCGATGCCCGGCTCGAGCTTTACGAACGCGCCGAAATCCATGATTCGCGAAACGGTGCCCGTGGCCCGGCTGCCGACGATGTATTTCGACGCGGCACGTTGCCAGGGGTTCTCGCCCACCTCGCGGTACGACAGGCTCACCTTGCCGGTGTCCTTGTCGAACTTTTCGATGCGCACCTTGACCTTCTGGCCCAGCTCGAGCACTTCGCTGGGATGCTTCACGCGGTCCCAGCTTAGCTGACTCACGTGAATCAGCCCGTCGAGGCCGCCCAGATCGACGAACGCACCGAAGTCCTTCATGCTGCGCACAATGCCTTCGCGGATCTGGCCGGGGGCCAATTCGGCCAGCATTTTTTCGCGCTTTTCGCTGCGCTCGCGCTCCATGACGGCCCGATGGCTAAGGACCAGGTTGCGCCGCTCGCGGTTCGCTTCCGTGACGACGCAGGCCAGCCGCTGGCCAACGAACTCCTCCGGATTTTCGACTCGATAAATCGAAACCTGGCCCATCGGGATGAAGCCGCGGATGCCGGCGATCTGGCATTCGAGGCCGCCCTTGTTGCTGCCTGTGACGTTAACCTCGACGATCTGGCCTTCGCGCACTTCGTCCCAATTGCCGATGTCGACCGCGGCGGTCGGGCGCGACAGCTCGTAAAGCCCTTCCTCGGCGTCGAAGCGAATGACGAGCAGCTCCAGCTCCGCGCCTTCGGTTGGCGGTTTGTCTTCGAATTGACGAAGCGGCACCACGCCCTGATTTCGGCCGCCCAGATCGATGAACACGTCTTCGCGGCTGATGCGCGAGACGCGGCCGGTGACTCGGCTTTCGGGCGCCAGTTCGGGCGCCGCAGCGGTCGCCGCTTCGGCACTCATGAGCGCGTCGAACGACAAGTCGCCCAGCGCCGCCTGGTATTCCTGCTCCAGCTCGGGCGAGAGTTGATCGCGGATGTTCGGCGGAGGATAATACTTGGGTTCTTTCTTGGGCGCGGTCGGAGCGGCGGGCGTCACTGGTTTCGGCTTGGGCAGCTCCTCGACAGGAGGAACTTCCTCGACGGCCTCAGGCGGTGCGGCTGATTCGGCCCCCTCCGTCCCCGCTTCGGCTTGAGGCGCGTCTTCGACACCGCTCGGCCGTGCGGTTGCCGCGCGGTACAGGCTGTTTCGCTGCGAGCCAATTCGAATCCGCTCGCTTGGGCGAACATCTTGCTCAGACAGAGTTGAGTCGGTTTGCGATTGCTCGATATCAGAGGTGTCGGACGACATTACCCAAATCCAAAATTACGAAACGATGACCAGACTTTAGCCCGAAGCGCCAGTGAGGGATTTGCGGTTCGTTCCCTCGCTCGTGCTTCGGAGCTTAACAGTGTAGCAGGCCAAGGGAAGGATCGACAATCGCGACACAAAACGGCACTGCCCACCAGGATTTGCACTGATTCAACAGCTGGTGGGCAGTGCCCACCCTACGCGAAGAGCTCGTGCAAGCGGATTGGGTATTTACCGAGCCGGCCGCCGTAATTGCCGGCGCCGATGGCCAGCACGCCGTCGCCCGCTGCGGCTTCGATGGCTGCGCGCATGGCCGCGGCAACCGCGGACTGGTCCACGCCATCGATAACAATTTCGTATGCGCACGTGGCGCCATCGACTAGCGCCGAGCGGGCGCGGGCGCGGAGCGTCGGGCAGTATTCTTCGGCGGTTGAGGCGACGAGCGCTTTGTACTTCGATCCGACTTTGCTGCCGCTGCGGCAAACACCGCCGGGGAAGGGCGTGATGACGCCAGCGAGCGGGGCGACGGCGCCGGCGGCCCGCCCGGCCGCGGCTAGGGCGGCGGCTTGCGTCGCGCCTTGAAGGATGATGTTGCCGCCGGCGACGCCCTTCGCGACTCCCGCCGTGGCTTCGATGAGGAACTCGCCGTCCATGACGGGAATGCGCCAGATTGGGGAACCAGAAGACGTCTGCTTTCCGACCGCTTGCTCCCTGCTCCCTGCTCCCTGCTCTTCAAAGCCATCCCCAAAATATCGAAGGTACTTTCCAAGCGAATAGGTTTCCGCCGCATCGGGCAGGCCGTTGAAGCAGGCGGTTGTCGGGCAAGTGAGCACGCACTGGCCGACGCGGTGCTGTGCGGCCTGGCCGACGGACTCGGCCGAGAATCCAAAAAGTAGAACGGCGGCCGCGGGACGGCCATCGGGCGATTCGTCGGCTGGCAGCAATCGCTCAACGCCCGCTTCCGCGTCGCAGCCAAGGACGCTTGTGCCGTAACCGGCGATCGATTGCAGTGCCGCGTTCAGCCAATGCGGCTCGGCGGCCGTGATGATGAGGCGCGTGTAGCGCGCGCCGAACGCTTCGGCGTAGGTGTCAAGAATCTGCGTGGAGCCGATGCGCATGCCGCATTGTAGCAGCGCGCAGTAGCAGGCACACTCCGTGTGCCGTCCGCTGACGCACAGTTGGCGTTCAAATTGGGACTGCTACGGCACACCGACCCGGCACCCGGCTAGGCCGGTCGCCGGGTACTCGGTGCCTGCTACTTTGAAGGCGCCGGTCGTGGTTGGAAAATTCCGCCGCCACCAAAACCACCGCCTGCCCCGCCGAGTCCGCCGCGGCGTCGCGCCACTCCAGTGGGCGGCGGTGATGCCACGCCGCTGTCGCTCAGTAGTGTCTCGACTTTTTCATGCACGGATGATTTATGCCGCAGCACGATGCGGTCGGGCAACACGGTGAGCAGTACCGGCTGTCCGTTCGGCAGGCGGCCCTCCCACTTTTCGTCGGGCAGCGCGGTCGTGATCAAATGTTTGATTTGGGATCGCACTTCTTCGGGCTCGCTCGGCTGACCGAGCGAGAGTAAGTAGGGGCGGGTAACAAGGTTGTTCGGATCCGCGTCGGCCGCGGCCGATTTTTCGGCGTCGGCGGCGGCCGTCGGCTGCTTTTGCACGTTTCGAATCGTTTCAATCAGCCCGCGAACTTCTTCATGAATCCCTCTAGTCTGGGCAATCACTAGCAGTCCGGGTTGCAGCGGGCGGATTTGCGCTTCGCCCCCTCCGTTCTCTGCCCAGGTTTTTGTGGAAATACATGAAACGATCGTGTCGATCAACGAATCAAAATCGACGCCGCTCGTGCGGTGTAGCAGATCGCGCACGTCATACACGCACGTGATGAGCTGTGCCTCTGCCTCGGTGGGAGAAGTTATGATCAAGACCTCGTCCTGAATGATGTAAGTCAGGCCTAATTGCTTGAGCATTAGACGCAGCGCGGAACGCAGTGAGATACCATGTAATTGGGTGGTCACTGGTTCTTGAGGATCGATGCCCTCTTCCTCCAGCGCTGAGGCGTCCAACTGCACTGAGATACCGTACGATTCCTGAATGAACCCGACAACCTCCTCCAAGGATGTGTCAGTGAATTCGAGGCCCGCCGATTTCAGCTGCCCGCGCAACGCTTCTTCAATTTTCGCGACAGAGGGCGAATCCCCCTCGCCGATGCATTGACAGAAGTCATTCTCGGCCGCCGGCGCACCGGCTGGCTGGGCCTCAGGTGTTGCAATAAGCGATCGATCGATCTCCGAGGAAACGGCGGGAGGGGTGTTCCCCTCGAACGGGTCTTGAACAGTCGCCTCTTCCGATCCTCCGAAAGGATCGGCCGCTTCCTGCGCCGCGGCTAACATCGGCGTGAGCAAGAGCGCGAAAACTGCGCAGCCTGAAAACCACGTTGAGCGATTCATTGCCTGGCCTCCTCGAAATTGGACTCCGGAGTAGCAGGCACACTCCGTGTGCCGCAGCCGCCTCAGTAAATACGCCAATTGTGCTCCAGCGGGCGGCACACCGACCCGGCACCCGGCAAGACCGCCTGCCGTGAGCCCAGTGCCTGCTACATTAGCGCAACTGATGGTAGCTGATTCGACCGGGCAGGGTCAAAATATTTCGCCGGTTACATAGCCGGTCCATCTTGGGCCGGTTCAACCGGCGAGATCGCCACGTTGAGTCTTCCCGGCCAGAATGGCCGGGCTATCTATTTCTGGCCAAGATTGCGGGGCTATCTTACGCTGCCGTGCGGCTTCAGGCCTTAGCTCGCAGGATGTGGCCGTCCACCGTGCGCACCAGACGGCAGCCGCTTTCGTAAAGACCCACCGGCGTTGGCCGCGTCCAGACGACCTCCGCCTCCACGGCGAATCGGCCGATCATCGGATGGATTAGAGAAATGATGGCCCGGCGGTATGCGAGGGGATGGTCGTGCGAGAAGCCGATGCCCGTCAGCGACAGGTCCTTGCCGACGACGGTCGTCATTTCCTCGGTCAGCATGTTGCCGTCGTGATCCAGCGGCGTGAGGCGGAACGTGTAGGGAATCGGGAAGCGGTCCCGATTCCGGCGCTCGTCGGTTTCCGCGGCGGTGCCGGCCTCGTCGATGAGGTCCTGCAGCTTTTGGTTAAGCTTCTCGCTCGAACCGTTGGGCGGCGCAGGCTTGGAGCCGGATTGGACGGCATTCTGATTCATCGTATTGAAGCCGAATTGTGCCGACAGAAGCAGTCCTAAATCCAATCACCACGGGCGCTGACCGGTTGCGTTTTGCGGCAGCAAGAATGCCGCTGCTTAACGATAGTTCGCCGAGCGGGGGGTGGGCATGCGGGGAGCGCCACAAGAGAATCGCCGTCGGCCGTTCACTTCGGAATAGTTCGCGTATCCCGTAAAACTACTACGCGGAGCGACGATTTGCCGGGGGCCTGTTAAAACGGTCGTCGGAGTTTTCGCGGCACTCACCAGGCGGACTGGTTTGGGGCGTGGTGGCGGCGATGAGCCGGCCGCCACTCTCGTACCATCCTGGCTTGCTGAAGCGGCACCAGGCGATGTCGATCTCGACAGCGAACGCGATATCGATGTTCTCCACCGAGATTCGTGCACGGCGGTATGGCACCGGCACGGCGTGATAGAAGGTCAGGCCAGAGCGCGAAATGTTCTTACCAATAACCGTGATCGATTCGCTGGCGATCGGGCGGCCATCGTCTGCCAGCGGCGTGAGGCGAAACATGACGGGCACCGAGAAACGATCGCTTCGGCGGCGCTCGAGCGTCACTGTGGGGTGCAACCGGGCCACCAAGACTTGAATTTCCCGGGCAAGGGCTGCTCGATCAAAGCGGGCGCTGGGTAGGACTTCAGTCACTTGATTTTGCTTTCGCGCTTCGGGCCGCATTGGCCAGCATCGGAACAACGGCTGAAGCCGGACGGCTTCAGGCATGCCTGCCGGAAAATGCGGGGGACGTTGCGAGGAGGCTACGGAAAACGGATGACTATCGCGATTCGCGCATCCTGCGATTGATAAGTTGGCGGCAGCGGCCGTGCAGCTAAAGCGCTGTGACGAAACTGCTCACGCAACTTTAGCTCACCCGAGGCCAAGAGCAAGTCGCGGCGCGTGGAACGCTTGCGATTTGCAAGCCGGATTTGTCGGCAGAATTCACCCAAGCCGGAAAGGTCATTGGCGAGCGTGGCTGGGGCAACGCCCAGCGATTGAGGCGACGCTGGGGCGCTGCCCCAGGCACCTTTGCGTTGTCCGAGGCACCCCGCGGAAGAGGGTCGAGAGACGCGACTTCACCCGCGAAGCAACAGCACGAACGAGACGGCAGCGGCGGTCAGCGTGGCCGCTACGGCGATCGCTCGAAACACTTCCGAGGAAACGCCGGTCTGTGGGCCGTACATTAGAAGTTCGCGGGCCGGCGCTCGGCGGCGCACGCCGCGGGCGACGAGCGTTCGGCCGGCGCCGTTGGCTGGATCAGAGATGACGGCGGACGTGGGACGCGCATCGCCCCAGTAACCGGGCAAGTCGCGGCTTTCCGCCGGCGGCACCGCTTCTTGAAACACTTCAAGGGCAGGCCGCAGCGCTTCGGCCAGTCGCCAGCAATCGCCGCACGTTTCGAGATGGGCCTCGACGTCTTCGTCCCAAGCGGCGCCGGTGGGAAATGGTCCTCGAGTGAGGATCATGAACACTTGATCGCAATCCATCGCAATGCCTCCACGTTGTGGAGCGAATCGATTCGCTCGGCTCAGGAGGAGAAATCGCCGCAAGCGGCGCGGGCACATCCCTGACGCGGATTTTCGCAGCCGGTTATACACCAAGCAACGCTATCATGGCTAGAGCAATGTCGCGGGTGCGGCACGGAGAATGGGAGGAGGGGAGAGGGGGAGATTTAACAGCGCACCGGAATCATTGTGACTCCACTCTCCCGCTCTCCCCGTCTCCGCCTCTTCTTGGCACTTATTCGACGAATGCGCAAGAGTTCCGCGATCGCGGCGAACGCCAGCTCATTCGGCTTTTCGGTCGCGGAATGCACAGGCCTCGCGCGTGCGTCCCGGCGCGTCGTCGCGCGGGTAGAAATACAGCACGACCGGGCGACCTTTCAGATCGGACAGGCGAACCTTCGACCCGTCGTCAGCCGTCAGGGTAAAGGCCGGCGCGCGCTGTCCCGGTTCGAGCCAGTCGGAGGGCGTCGTTTCCATGTGCTGCATATTTGTGGAAAGTTGCCGAGAAAGTGCGAGTATACCGTTTCGCTGGGACCGGGACGGTTCGGTTCGCTCCGTGCGGAGACTCGCCCCCGCTTACTCGAATCGATAGAATTGGACCGCAATTTGCAGGATTACTTTATAACCCAAACGAGTCATGCCAAAAATCGCGGACGCTACACCAAGTCTTGAAACCCGCCAGGAGCGCAGTCTGCAGCTTGCGCTGGCCGCTGCGCGCTCGGCCGAGGACAACCGCGGCCAGGATATCGTCGTGCTCGACATGCGCGGCATGACGACCGAATTCGACTATTTCGTCCTGGTCACAGGCAACAGCCGACGCCAACTGCACGCCATCAGCGAGGAAATCGATCGCGAGCTGGAGGGCGAGCTGGGCGACCAGCGCCTGGGCATCGAGGGTTACAACGAGAGCCGCTGGATTCTTTTGGATTACGGCTCGGTGGTGATCCACTTGTTCGACGCCGATACGCGTGCGTATTACGCGCTGGAGGATCTGTGGGCCCATGCCCAGCGCGTGCCGCTGCCGTGGCAGTAGAGCAAGACCGGGAGACAAGGAGACACGGAGACAAGGAGATCCAGGGTTCGATCTGAATCTCCTTGTCTCCCCTCTCCTTGACTCCTTGTCTTTACTACCATGAGGCGTTCCCTTCCTGATTCGACGGCGTCTACTTCATGAACACGCTGGCACTATTGCGCGAACGATTTGCGACTGCGCTCGCGAAGTTGGGCGTGGAGGGCGCCGAAGTGCCTGCACTGGCGGAGATGGTGCTGCCCAGCCAGGATGCGAAGTTCGGCGATTACCAGGCGAACTGCGCGATGCCGCTGGGGAAGCGGCTGGGAAAGGCGCCAAGGGAAATTGCCGCGCAGCTCATCGAGCTGCTGGATGTGGCGGGCATTTGCGAGCCGCCCGAGATCGCCGGGCCGGGCTTCATTAACCTGCGCCTCAAAGAAAATTGGATCGTGGAGCAGCTCGCGGCGGCGAGCGCCGACGCCCTGCGGCTCGGCATCGCACCGGCGGAGAAACCGCGAACGATCGTCATCGACTATTCGTCGCCGAACGTGGCCAAGCCGATGCACGTGGGCCATATCCGCTCCACAGTGATCGGCGATTCGCTCTATCGCACACTGAAGTTCCTTGGGCATCGCACGATCAGCGACAATCACCTGGGCGACTGGGGCACGCAGTTCGGCATGATTATCTACGGCTACAAGCACTTCGCCGATGATGCCGAGTACCAACAGTCGCCGGTGTCCGAGCTGACGCGTCTCTACAAGCTCGTGAATTCCCTTGTGGAATATTATGAAATCCGCAAGGAGAAGATTCCGGCGCTCGAGAAGAGTCTCGCCGATGCCGAGCGGCAACTCGCCGCGCTGCGCGCGAACGCGCCGGCGGCCGATGCGAAAGATGCCAAGAAGGATGCCAAACGCCTGCGGCAGACCGAGGCGCAGTTGAACGAGCTGCGCGCCGAGCTTGCCGAATTGCACCGTAAGGTCGACGCCGTCGACGGCCATCCGGATTTGAGCAAGCTGGCGGCCGCTCACCGCGACATCGGCCAGCAAGTACTCCTGGAAACGGCCCGGCTGCACGGCGGCGATCCGACGAACGTTGAGCTATGGCGCCAATTCCTGCCGGCTTGCCTGGCCGAGATCGAAGTGATTTACAAGCGTCTGGGCGTGACGTTTGACCACACGCTTGGCGAGAGTTTTTACCAGGATCGTCTGCGCGGCGTGGTGAAGGACCTGGCCGACAAGGGCCTGGCGCGCGAGAGCGACGGCGCGATTTGCGTGTTCCTTGAAGGATACGATGTGCCGATGATCGTCCAGAAGCAGGACGGCGCGTTCCTGTATTCAACGAGCGACCTGGCCACGATCCAATACCGCATGAGCGAATGGCGGCCGGATACGATTTTGTACGTCGTCGACCATCGTCAGTCGCTGCATTTCGAGCAGTTGTTCGCGGCCGCGCGACTATGGGGCTATCGCAACGTCGAGCTCGAGCACCTGGCGTTCGGCACCGTGCTCGGCGACGATGGCCGGCCGTTCAAGACGCGCAGCGGCACGTCGGTCGGCCTCGCCGGGTTGCTCGACGAAGCAGTCGAACGCGCCTATGCGATCGTTGCACAAAACGATGATGCGCGGCCCGAGCCGATGCTTGCGGTTGACGATCGGCGGCAAGTAGCGAATACCATCGGCATAGGCGCCATCAAGTACGCAGATCTCTCGCATAACCGCACGAGCGACTACGTCTTCAGCTACGACAAGATGCTGGCCATGACGGGCAACACGGCCACGTACATGCAGTACAGCTACGCCCGGGTGAAGAGCATTTTTTCCAAGGCCGGCGTAGACCAATTCGCAATCCGAAATCCGCAATCCGAAATCCTTCTTACCACGCCGCAAGAACGTGCGCTTGGAATCGCTCTGTTGCAATTCTCCGAGGCTTTGGCCCGCGTGTTGGCCGACTACCGCCCCAACCATCTCACGTCCTATCTCTTCGAGCTGGCCACTCGCTACAGCGACTTCTTCGAAAACTGCCCCGTGCTGCGAGCGGAAACGGAGGAGCTGCGCATGAGCCGGCTACGGCTCTGCGACTTGACGGCCCGCACGATACAGCGGGGGCTCAACCTTCTGGGAATTGAAGTCGTGGAGCGAATGTGATTGCAATCGCCCGCGGTGCCGCAATATAATCGACCTGTCTTTTCCCTGGCGGGTGGAAACTCTCAACGGAGGTGCGGGCGATGAACCGTGCGATGTCTTGGAGATGCTCTGCGCTGGTGGCGATGGTGTTCACGCTGACGGTTGTCGCGTCGGCGGAGGAGCGGAAGTGGAGCGACAAGACGGGAAAATTCAGCGTCACTGCCGAACTTGTTGGCGTTGAAGATGGGAAAGCGATTCTTCGCCGGGCCGATGGCAAAGAGATTTCAGTGGACGTTGAGCGGTTGAGCGCGGAGGACCGGAAGTATATCGAAGATCGCCCGGCCGGTTCTGAGACAAAGTCGGCCGCCGCCGACGAGATGATCGCCAAGATCGCCGAGAGCTTTTACAGCGACCTTCGCAACAAGGAGCGCGAGGTGGCCCGGGCGGCGCTCACCAAGAAGGCCGAAGCCCTTTTGACCGGCGGACAGTCGCCGCTGGGCGGGCTGCCACAGCCGCAAACCGGCAAGAACGCCATCAAGGTAGGCAGCGTCGCCGTCGACGGCCAGGTGGCGGAGATTTCCGTTCTGGTTCGCGCGGGCGGGGCCCTGCACAAGACCAAGCTGCACATGCGGCTGGAGGACGACGAGTGGCAGGTGTTCGCTATTAGCGCAACCTATCCCGATGGCGAGAAGTCGATCAACTTCGAAGCGGTGGCTGCGGCAGAGAACGTTGATCCTCTGTTGGCGCTCATGGGCAAGCCGATCGAACTGCAGGGCTATACCGTCGACGGCACACAAACACAGTTGTCGCAGTATAAAGACAAAGTCGTTCTGGTCGATTTCTGGGCCACGTGGTGTGGGCCTTGCCGGGCTGAGATTCCAAACATCTTAAAGAACTGGGACAAGTACCACAGCGACGGTTTCGAAGTGATCGCCGTCAGCGTCGATGAAGACCTGGACGCGCTCAAGACATTCGTCGGAGAAGAGAAGCCGCCGTGGATGGTCGTCGCGGACAATCATCCTAAAAACAAGAAGTCGATGGCGGCGAAATTTGGCATCCGAGGCATTCCCGCTTTTATTCTCGTGGGCAAAGACGGCAAGGTGGCCGCCGTCCACTGCCGCGGCGAACGTCTTGGCAAGCAGCTCGCGCAGCTTATCCGCAGCCCGGGCGCGAGAACATCGAGCCTCGATCCTGAGATCGTGCGATAGCTTGGCGCACGATAGTCTGTGTAGCATGAGGCGGCGCCACTGCATGAACGGCGGCAGCTGCGCTTTCGCGCTCATTACCCCCTTGGACGACCGCGCCTCGCATGGCAGAATTCAAGGTCGCGGTTTGCGCACAGCCGACTTAGTCATTCAGTAAGACCGGAGGAATTGCAGTGCCGACTACGACGATCGACACCCCGACCTCGGTGAAACACAAAGGACTCGTCCATTGGGTAAAAGAAATGGCCGAGCTCACGAAGCCGGACCAGGTTTACTGGTGCAATGGGTCACAGGAAGAGTACGACCGGCTGTGCGATGAAATGGTCGAGGCGGGCACGTTCATTCGGCTTAACCAGAAGTTGCGCCCCAATTCGTTTTTGGCGCGCAGCCACCCGAGCGACGTGGCCCGCGTGGAGGATCGCACGTACATCTGCTCGGTGAAGCAGGAAGATGCCGGTCCGACGAACAACTGGATGGCCCCGGAAAAAATGAAGGCCACGCTCACGGCGAAGTTCGACGGCTCGATGCGCGGCCGCACGATGTACGTCATTCCCTTCAGCATGGGCCCCATTGGCTCAGACATCGCGCACATCGGCGTGCAGCTCAGCGATTCTGCGTACGTCGTCGTGAACATGCGGATCATGACGCGCATGGGCGAGGCCGTGCTCAAAGTGCTGGGCACCAATGGCGAATATGTGCCCTGCCTGCATTCGGTGGGTATGCCGCTTCGGCCAGGCGAAAAGGATGTGCCTTGGCCTTGCAGCCCCGATCCGAAGGACAAGTACATCGTTCATTTCCCGGAGGAGCGTCTCATCTGGAGCTATGGCTCCGGCTACGGCGGCAACGCGCTCTTGGGCAAGAAGTGTTTGGCGCTGCGCATTGCGTCAGTGATGGCTCGCGACGAGGGCTGGCTTGCCGAGCACATGCTCATCTGCGGCGTGAAAAGCCCCGACGGAACGAAGACCTACGTGGCCGCCGCATTCCCCAGCGCTTGCGGCAAAACGAATTTCGCCATGCTGGTGCCCCCAAAAGCATTTCGCGACGAAGGTTGGGAGGTCACGACGGTGGGCGACGATATCGCCTGGATCAAGCCGGGCGACGACGGTCGGCTGTACGCGATCAATCCCGAGGCCGGCTTCTTCGGCGTCGCACCCGGCACCAACGAAAAGTCCAATCCTAACGCTATGGCGACGATCACGAAGAACACGATCTTCACGAACGTCGCGCTCACGGATGATGGCGACGTGTGGTGGGAAGGAATGACGGAGGAGCCGCCCGCGCACGCCATCGACTGGCAAGGCAACGACTGGACGCCTGGTACCGACAAGAAGGCGGCCCATCCCAACAGCCGCTTCACCGCGCCGATCTCGCAGTGTCCGTCGGCCGACCCGGCGTACAAGGACCCGACGGGCGTGCCGATTTCGGCATTCATCTTCGGCGGTCGGCGTAGCAATGTGAAGCCGCTTGTGACACAGACGTTCAGTTGGCCGTTCGGCGTGTATGCGGCTGCCACGATGGGGTCGGAGATGACGGCCGCTGCGTTCGGCAAGCTGGGCGAAGTGAGGCGCGATCCGTTCGCCATGCTGCCGTTCGCCGGATATCATGTGGGCGACTACATCAACCACTGGTTGAGCTTTGGATCGCGCATTACGCAGAAGCCGCTGATATTTAATGTGAACTGGTTCCGTCGCGGTTCGGATGGCAATTTCATATGGCCAGGCTTCGGTGAGAACATGCGCGTCCTGGCCTGGATCGTCGGCCGCGTCCGCAACCAAGCCGCCGCCACCGAAGGGCCGACGGGGTGGAGGCCGCGCTATGAAGACCTCGACTGGCGCGGCCTGAAGTATAGCAAAGAACAGTTCGATGAGGTGATGAACGTGAGCCGCGAGGAGTGGCTGCAGGAGATCGCCTCGCAGAACGAACTCTTTTTCAAACTTTTCGATCGACTTCCGCGCGAGATGACGTCGATTCGCGATTTGGCGCTAGCAGTGCTGTGGCGCCTGCCAGGCCAAGCGACAAAATAGCGGGCGGCCGATTGAGGTGCAATAATCTGCCACTCGTGGCGATAACGGAGTAAAATGGAGTCGTCTGCTCGCACGGTGAGCGTGTATCGGTGGCATCCTCTCGCGGGGCGGCACGCGCGAACTTCGGCCGTTCCGCCGCTAATGATGCTGGGCAGGGGAGCGCGAGCGCCGTGCCGGAACCGATCAGCCGGGCACTCGTGCTTGTCGCCACAATTGTCGGCGCCCTCACGCGGCGACGGATTTTAATTCGGCGTTCGTGACGTTGAACTCTCGCCCGGCTGCTCGTCGCCGGCATCGTTCGCGGCCGCCTCGCCATCGGGCTGAACGGGCGGCGGCAACGGCACAGCTTTCGTCAGTGCGTCGTTTGCCGGAGCAGCTTCGGCGTCGTCCTCCCGCGCGACCGCCGGCGGACCGGTGTCCACGAGCAAATAGCCAGCCCAGAAGAACGGGTGATTGGCCGTGGCCAATTCGCCTTCCTGTTCCAGCCCGCGCAAGCGCGGTTCATTTTCGGCATCGAGCGGCGCTTCGCGCGCGAGCAAGCGGGCCCGGCCCCAGGCCTCGGCGGCCGGCGATTGCGACAGCTCCTGGGTGAACTCGCGCACCAGCTCGAGGTTCGTTCGCCCACCGGTACGCCAGCGCGTGAGCAAAATGGTCCTCGCGCCGCCGGCCATCATGCGGCAAAGCGTTTGAAAGATTTCGCCGCCGGGCCGCACATCGCGAGCCGCGCCTCGGCGCGAGCCCTTCAATCCTTCCTCCGCGGCGGTGGCCAGGCCCGTGATTACAATCCGTTCCGGGCCGCCGTACGGCAAGGCCACCCAAGCGTCCGCCTCGCCAGTTGCGCCACGGTACCGGGGCAATGGCAGCGGACTACTGCCGGTCATCCGTTGTGGATCAACATCATCCAACACCACGAGCCCATCGAGCAGCGCGGCCACGAGGTGCGGCGGCTCAGGCAGCGGCTCCGGCAGGCGCACCGCGCCGGGCAGTAGATTATGAAGCTGCTCGACCATTTCCTTTGTTTCCGCATCTTGTTTGCCAAAATCCACGTGGTTGGCGACGACGCCCGTGTGCTGCGGGCGGCGCAGCGCGTCCAGGCGCCGCAGCGCCAGGGCGGCCGTCGGCCCATAGCGCATCGGAACATGATCGGCCAGAGGCGCCTTAGGAGCGAGGTCGGCCGCGATCAGCGCATCAAACGGCAGATACC
>DASXWB010000451.1:0-6638 GCA_036503915.1 Lacipirellulaceae bacterium
ACTGATGAATCGAGCTGCCGGCCGCGCTCCACCAGCAAGGCCAGCATCTTGGCCATCGAGCGGCGCTGCGTCACACGCCGGTAGACGACAACTTCTATGAACGTTGTGACCGCCAGCAGACCGAGAACACCGCCGACAAAGGTCAGCGTTCCGCCCAACACGGCGGGCAGCACGCCCAGCCCGATGAGAACCAAGGCGGACGTATTGAGAAACACATAAATTGGGTCGCCCGGCTCGGCACCGCGTGCGCCGTACGTCATTCGCACGGCCATGCGCAACGCGAGCCCCAGCAGGATAAGCGTCGGCCAGGAGTAGAGAAACCATTCCATGTGCTTTGCGTTTGGGCGAGTCGGTGAGTACGTAGGTCGAGAGGAAAAGGTCTATGAGGCTTGTAAGGAGTGGACCATAGGGAAGCGGATGGTTGGTACTTGGTACTCAGCACTGTGTACGCAGTACTGCGTTTCCGGAACGCCTACACTAACAAACCCATCCATCAAGCCGCCGCACCTACTCAGTTACTCACCCATTACATTGACAACATCTCGATCAATTTCACCAACGGCAGCATCAGGCCAATGATCGTGAAAAACGTCAGCGTCGCCACGACGATTAGCGTGACCGGCGGCAATAGCCTCTGGATCAGCAAGGCGCGCTGCTCGATGCGGTCGTCAAAAATCTCGGTGGCGATGCCGAGCGCCTCGGCCAAGAGGCCGTGACGTTCGCCCCATCCGGCGAGGGCCACCAGCGAGCGATCGAAATAGATGGATTGGGCCAGGCCGCTGCTCAGCGATTCTCCGCTTTCCAGTCGCTCGCGGACACGCCGGCAGGCCGCTCCGACGTTCCGATCGCGGATGACTTCGCCGGTATGGCCGACCGCATCGGACAGTGGCAGACGCAAATCGAGGAACGACGCCAGCATGGCTGCGAAATCGCGCTGGCCCGACCACAGCCACAATCGGCCAAACAAGGGCACTGCCGATCGCACGCGGTGAAACATCCAGCGCCCGCCAACGATTCGCAAGACCAGCGGAACGCCGATCACAAAAATCATCAGCCCCAGAATCGTCCCAGGCACTTGCCTGGCCGTCTGGAGGATCCACACCGTGGCGATGGGCAAATCGAGCTCAAATTCCTCATAGATGTCGCCGAACATCGGGATGACGTAGATCGAAATGAACAGGGCGAGCGGCACCAGGATCGCAATAATCATCAGTGGGTAGGCAACCGCCGCCTGAACCCCGCGTCCCAGCCGCTGCGACGCCAGCCGCTGGTCGGCGTAGCGCTCGAAGGTGCCGGCCAGATCGCCCGATTCGACTCCCGCGCGGAGCAAGCCGCGAACTTCCTGCGGCAAATGACGCTCCATGGCGGCAAGCCCCTGCTCGATCGGTACGCCTTGTGACAACTCGCCCGCCAAACGCTGCGCGACCGCGGCCAAACGACGGTCCTGCCGCTCCTCGCCCAACGCGGCCAGCGTCACCTCGAGGGGAATGCGCCCGCCGGCAGCGGCACCCACCGCGTGCACGAGCGTCGTAACATCCTCACCGCGCAATTGCTTTTCTTTGTCAATCATCGAGTGCTTATCGTGGTCGGTCGATCCGGACTAAGATGCTCCGGCTATGTACTTACTCGCCGGCTCACCGCCAATTCCAACCTGCCAACTCGTTCAATGTGGCTGCGTACGGCCATAGCACGAGGAGCGTGAAGCTAATTGTCAGCGTGCCACCGATTCCCGCCACTACGAGAATTGGAAAGTATTCGGCATACCACTCCGCGGCGCGGATCGCCCGTTCGCGGTAGATGGACGATGCTTGCCGCAAGCTGCCGGCCAGCAGCGCCCGATCGCCCCTATGGTGCATCGCCAGTCGAATCAGTAATGGAAACTCCGAGTTTTTCGCGCCACTCGGGTCCGCACCGTGTGCTTGGAGCGCGCGGCCCTGACGAATCTCATTGGCCACTCGCTCGGCCCGGTTGCGGAACCGGCGGTTACCGGTGGCCTCGGCAGCCAGCCGCAGCGATTCATCGAGCGGCAAGCCGCGCTCCACCAACAACAACAGCAGGTCGGCAAAGGTTGCCGCCTGGCTCCATCGCCGCACGTTGCCAATGCCCGGCAGCCATCCAAACGGGCCAAGACGCATCGCGCCCATGCCGCCGACACGACCGGTACGCCGCCACCAGTCGAGCGCAGCAAGGAGCAACACACAGGGCACTCCGACGGCCAGAATCGGCACGGTGTAGGGACAATCCGAAAGTCGGCGCAGCGGGCCGAAGTGCGACTGGTTTAACCAATCGAATGACGGCACCACGCTGCTGATCACGAACGCCAGTAATTGGGACGTTACCGCCGCGATCATCAAGGGATAAATCAGTGCAAGGCCGCTGATGCGGCGCAGCTGATCGAGACGCGTGGCCGTATCGACGAGCGACTCCAATGCGCCGGCAAGCTGGCCGCTCTGGACTCCGGCGAGAATCGCCGCCCGATAGGCGGCAGGCAGCTCGGCGCATTCGCGATCCATCGCCGCGGGGAGGCTCTCGCCGGCTTCGAGTCGCCGGCCGATTCGCTCCGCCAATTCGCCCGCTTTTCCTGACAGATCGGCGCCAAAGCGCCTCAGATGCGTTTCGAGCGGCAACCTCGCGCGGGCAAGCGCGGCGATTTCCTCGTTGAGCGTGATGAAGTCGGCTGCCGCTGCCTTGCCTGGAGCCGTGCCGACATCTGAATCGCCGCCGCCCCTCGGAGCGTTCATCGAGTGCGCCTCTCTGTGCCGAATCGGAAGGCACGCCGCAAGGCAGCCAAGCGTGGCTGCCGGCCACAGTATAACACGTAGGCGAGTTTCTCCGAAACTCGCAGACCGCGTCTCGGAGAGACGCGGCTACGTGGCGCGCCGCAGCCCAAGCACGCGGATCACTTCCTGCGGGCTGGTAATTCCCGCTTCGACGAGCGCGGTTGCGCTCACCCAAAGTCGCTCATCGCCGACCGCAGACGCGTCCGCATCGCCGTGGCCGATTGTTTGCCATTCGGCCACCAACGCGCGTCCGCGGTAGCCTGTGGTGCGACAGGCCTCGCACGCACCGGCAACCCAACATTGCTCGACATCCAGACCCAGAGCACGCGCGTCCTGCTCCACGTTGCCAGACGGCGCGCAGCTACACAGCCGGCGCACCAGCCGCTGTGCCACGACCAGCCGGACCGCGTTGCGAACTGCGTACGGCGGAATGCCGATCTCGACGAGTCGCCTGATCGCATCGCCGCAATTACCCGCGTGAAAAGTGGTAACGACAAGCTGGCCGGTAAGCGCTGCTTGCAGCGCGATTTCCGCAGTGGCCCGGTCGCGCATCTCGCCGATGAGGATCACTTCGGGATCCAGTCGCAACAGGCTGCGCAGTCCCGTGGCCATGTCGAATTCAGCGGCCAGGTTGACCTGCGATTGGGCCACGCCTTCGACGGCAACTTCGACCGGGTCTTCGAGCGAGGCGATGCTGCGTCCGCCGCTGCTTTGCGCCACGACCTGCCGCAGGCAGGCGTACGCGGTCGTCGTCTTGCCGCTACCGGCGGGACCCACGATGAGAATCGCCCCGGAGGTCGACGCCAGATGCCTTTCGAGCTCTTCGAGCACTCCCGCCGGCAACCCCAATTGCGAAAGCGAGTCGAGTGCCGAATTGCTGGCTCCCAGCAGCCGCAACACGGCCCGCTCACCATACAACGTGGGAAACGTGCTCACGCGCACCTCGACGCGCAGCGCCTCGTCCCAAATTCGCCCCTCTTGGGGCAAGGCCATCTCATAAGTCAACAGGCCGGCAAGCACTTTGAGCCGAGCGATGATATTTGGCCCGACCTCCTTCGGCACCTCGCACAAAGGCTGCAGCACGCCATCCAACCGCCAGCGCACGGCGAGCACATCGGCCGCCGGATCCAAATGCACATCACTGGCCCCGGAGTCGCGCGCCGCGCGCAACACCATGTTCACAAAATCGGTGGCAAACTGCGGATCGCGCGCCCGGGCGCGCTCGACGAGTGCGTCAAATCCATGTCGTGTATCGACGTGGGCCACAACGGACATTGGGATCGTTCAATACTCGGCGTCGCTTTCGACGCGTCCGGCCTCATCCCGTCTGGATGAGTGAAAACAGACCAGCAGTTCACTGTTGAGTCACAGAACGCCATTATACGATGGCACATCCTTCAGGGACGACGGAAAACACTTATGTGGCGTCAATCGTCCCGTTGGTCCTCACGAGGTCTTCGGCAACATTCCCGGAATAAATTGCTGGGCTATCGTCGATAGTCCCGTCCGGGACATGCCCTTACTTTGGAAAGATAACCCGAAACAGCTTCTTCACCGGATCATAGAACTGGTCCGCCACGCGCTCCTTAAGCGGGATGATCGCGTTGTCGGTGATCTTGATGTGCTCCGGGCAGACCTCAGTGCAGCACTTGGTGATGTTGCAGTAGCCCAGGCCGAGCTCGTCTTTGAGCAGCTCCGTGCGGTCGACTTCATCGAGCGGGTGCATCTCAAGCCCGGCGACGCGTACGTAAAACCGCGGGCCGGCGAACACTTCGTGTTTCTTGTGCTCGCGCAGGACGTGGCACACATTCTGGCACAAGAAGCATTCGATGCACTTGCGGAATTCCTGCACTCGGTCGGCTTCTTCTTGGGAGAAGCGGGGTTCTGAACCCCCGGCCGAGCCGGGGGCTGCTTGCCCCTCGCCAGGGCCGCGCGGGTGCGCAGCATCGCGGCGCATCTTGAATGCTGGGATCTTTTTGTTGACCTGGAAGTTCCACGACACGTCGCAGGCCAGGTCCTTCACGATCGGGAACGACTTCATCGGCCGGATCGTGATCGGCTCGCCCGCCGGATAGTTGTCCATGCGGTCCATGCACATCAGCTTCGGCTTGCCGTTTACCTCGCCGCCGCACGAGCCGCACTTGCCTGCCTTGCAATTCCAGCGCACAGCCAGATCGGGCGCGTGCATCGCCTGAACGGCGTGAATGGCATCGAGCACGACCATTCCGGGCGCGAGGGGAATCTTGTACTCCACCAGCTCGCCCCGCTGGTCGTCGCCGCGGTAGATTCTTAATGTCGCCTGGTCGGCCATGTCGCCGTGCTCCTGCAAATGCGTCATCCAGTCGGAACAAAGAGTGGGAGAGGGGGAGACAGGGAGAGGGGGAGATTCAGTTTGAGGCTCAACGTCGTGTCTCCCCCTCTCCCACATTCCCCTTCTCCCCCTCTAGTTTCCGCGGCACCTACTAATCTTTCTTTACCAGTTCCTGCAGCTCCGCCGGCATTTCTGGCAGCGGCTCGCGCGTGACCTGGATCCCATCACGGTTTTGCCGGGCGATGATGTTGACCTTGCCCCATTCTTTGTCGCTGTCCGGGAAATCTTCGCGCGTGTGTGCCCCGCGGCTTTCCTTGCGCTCCAGTGCGGCGCGCGTCACCGCCTCGCTGATGTCGAGCATGTTCTTCAAATCGAGCGCGAGGTGCCAACCGGGGTTATACTGGATGTTGCCGCCGACTCGCGCATTCGCGGCGCGCTTGCGCAGCTCCTGGATCTTCACCAGCGCCTGCTTTAAGTCTTCTTCCGTGCGCACGATGCTCACGTACGTTTGCATCGCGTCGCGCAATTCCTCGTGCACCGCATAGGGGTTCTCGCCGCCGCTTTCGCCAAACGCGCGCAGCGATTCGGCGGCCACTCGCTCGACTTCATCCTGGTTGATTTGGCCGAACGATGCACTCTTCGCCGCGCGGGCCGCGTACTCCCCGGCCCGCTTGCCGAAGACCAGCAAATCCGAAAGCGAGTTGCCGCCGAGCCGATTGGCCCCATGCATCCCGCCGCCACACTCGCCCGCCGCATACAAGCCGGGCACGGTAGACTCCTGTGTTTCATCGTCCACGCGCACGCCCCCCATCATGTAATGACAGGTTGGCCCCACTTCCATTGGCGCGGCCGTAATATCCACGTCCGCCAGTTCCTTGAACTGGTGATACATGCTGGGCAGCTTCTTTTTTATGTCCTCGGCAGAGCGCCGCGTGGCGATGTCGAGGAACACGCCGCCGTGCGGCGAGCCGCGGCCTTCGCGAATCTCGCGGCGAATCGCCCGCGCCACCACGTCGCGCGTCAGAAGTTCGGGCGGCCGCCGAGCATCGGGCCGCTGCCGCGCCATCGTCGCCTTGAGCCAGCGCTGCGTTTCCTCTTCGCTTTCGGCGTATTCGCCTTTGAACATGTCGGGGATGTAGTCGAACATGAACCGGCGGCCCTGTCCGTTGAGCAAGACGCCGCCTTCGCCGCGCACGCCTTCGGTGATCAGCGTGCCGCGCACGCTCGGCGGCCAGACCATGCCCGTGGGATGAAACTGCACGAACTCCATGTCGATCAGGTCGGCCCCGGCCCACAGCGCCATGGCATGCCCGTCGGCCGTGTATTCCCAGGAATTCGACGTGATCGACCAGCAGCGGCCGATGCCGCCCGTGGCCAGCACCACCGCCTTCGCCCGGTACACGACGAACCGCCCGCTCTCACGCTGGTATCCGAAGCACCCGGCCACGCGCTCGCCGTCCTTTAATATCCAGCGGATCGTGCACTCCATGTGCACGTCGATGCCCTGATGCACGCCCTTGTCTTGCAGCGTGCGAATCATCTCGAGG
>DASXWB010000452.1:0-2289 GCA_036503915.1 Lacipirellulaceae bacterium
GCGGAACTGCCGCTCGCGACCGGCGTAGATGCCGTCGACGAACATGCCGACCGATTGATCGAAACCGAAATTCAAGCCGGTGCCAAAGCCGCGGATCGAGATGGTCGTCTGTTCACCGCCTTCACGCACCACGAGGCCAGGTACGTACGCCGACAGTTGATCCAGATTCTGCAGCGACAAGTCTTCAATCTTTTCACCGCTGACGACGGCCACGGAGACAGGCACGTCTTGCAAGGTTTCTGCGCGCCGTTGCGCCGTCACGATGACCTCTTCGAGCGTTCGAGCAGCTTGATCGGCGCCCATCGTGATGGAAGGAAGTGCCACACTTGCGGCAAGCGTCGCTTTAACGAAGAAGCTCAGCCGCATCTCGGATTTCGTACTCATCAGATATTCCCCCAAAACAAATATGTTCGGCATCCATTGCGGTGACGCATCTTCCCCATGCGGGTCCTCTGTCGTAAGTCCTGTAGCTTGTGTCAGTGGATGCCTGGCTCTTCTTTCTTGTTCGTCGACTGCTGCCAGGTGCTCTAAATTCGCTTCGGTCCCCCCTTTTGTTCACTTGTCAATCGGACTGAATCATTCGTGCCGATTTGTCCGGTTAGCATGTCTGGTGCATAACAGGAGGTCAAGAACAAACGAGCTGCCAGGGATGCGTATAAATTTTTCGCGTCCGTGGTACGGCTGATACGGATCTCTGTCGCGCTCGATTGACCTCTCA
Organism: Lacipirellulaceae bacterium; assembly: GCA_036503915.1. Classification (GTDB taxonomy): domain Bacteria; phylum Planctomycetota; class Planctomycetia; order Pirellulales; family Lacipirellulaceae; genus JABDGM01. The sequence continues at coordinate 719 of DASXWB010000452.1, forward strand.
TCAGTCATGACTGTTGCCCTCTCGTCCGTCGTGCTAGCCGTTCCGACGGCTCACGCAAAAACTTCGTGAGGGTACTTATCCGAATTATCTTTTTTGGCGCATCGGGTGAATTCCCTATTTGGAGTGCAATAAATGGACGATGCTTGCAAGGTGCATCGCAAGATTCGCCATCGACGCGGCGATTCTCCAAGGGTGGGAGCAGGCGAGCGACGATATGAATCGTAGCTGTGTCAATGGTCGAGATACGACCCCAGCACGCACGTGAGTCCTGCCGGCGTCGGGGGCAGCACGAATGCCTCCTTCGGGGTGCCCTTAGGGTGCGACATCAATGTCGTCGCGACCCACTGCGTCATGGCCTGGCTGCGCGGCCATACATGACCGCCGATCGGCGGGGCGTAGTTCAAATCGTGTGTGCACGACACTGTAACGACCTGCGATTGGCTCGCGAAATAGTTCGCTGCGAGCTTGGTCGTGGGGTTGTAGTTGGCGATTAGGGGGCCTGTTGCACCGAATTGATAGTACTTATCTGTCGGCCCGCCCCACAGCACGATGTTGATCGAGGGCTCGAGCGCATTCGCGGCGCGATTGAGCGGCCGCGGCGCTGCGCGACCTTCGATGATGGCGCTGCCGACGTTCTCCGTCGCGATCGAGACACCATCCGTGCGGTACCACTCGCCCGATGCGGGCGCGCCGCCGGCGAAGAAGTCGGAACGGAAGGTGAGGGCCCGATTCGCGAGCGTGCCGCCAGCAGAGATACCGCCGACGTAGATGCGCGTCTGGTCGATGTCGTAGCGTGTTGCAGCGCATTTCACCGCTCGCTCGATGAAGCGCACGTCGGTGCCTGCGTCCTGATACTGCGCGGTATTTCCCTGGGCCACACCATCGAACCACGGCTCCCATGTACGTCCGTCTTGCGTCGATACGGTGCCGGCGCTGCAGGCAGTGTTCGTGCCGCTGGTGGCGCAAATGCGCACGGGTGCAATGACCGTGAAGCCTTGCGCAGGCAGCTGATCAATGAACGTTGCCCGCATGAAATTTGTCTCGAGCTCAGCGGTTCCGGTGAGCGAGACGAACACGGGCCGCGGGCCACTGCCGGTGGTCGCGGGCAGGATGTAGAAGTTGCGCGAATAGTTGTCCGACATGAACGCCGTATTGAGGCCTTCTTGAGGCGTGAAGCCGCTCGGACAGGTAGCCGCCCAGCGCCACGGCGGCGGCGGTGCGTCGCTTTCGAGAATGGCCAAGCCGCCGGCGACAGATGCTCCCCACGTCCAGCCGTAGCCGGCGTAGATGCGGCCATTCGCGATGACCGGTCCACTCGTCGATCCATTCGGAAAGCCGTCTACGCCGCCACCGACGTAGGCGCCGAGCTCCGTGCCGACCGGAATCGATCGCAGCAGTTCGCCAGTGCTTGCATTCAACACACGCAACTGACCATCCCAGGTGATGAAGTACATGAGGCCATTGGCGAGCGCATTGCCGCTGAAGCTTCCCGCCGGCACATTCGTGCTCCACAACACTGTGCCGGTCGCTGCGTCGAGCGCATAGGCGGTGCCGGTGCCAGGTCGGGCATC
>DASXWB010000453.1:0-1907 GCA_036503915.1 Lacipirellulaceae bacterium
TGTTCCTGCGCATGCGGGAATTGCCCGATCACCAGATGCAGCATCTGGCGAACCATCTCAATGCGGGCAAGCCGCTCTTGGGGCTGCGCACGTCGACGCATGCGTTTGAATATGCGTCCGACACAAAAAGCGCGTTTGCAAATTGGGATCGGCGCAATGAGGGCGGCGGCTTCGGCCAGGAAGTGCTCGGCGAAACATGGGTCAACCATCATGGGGAGCACGGCAAGGAAAGTGCCCGCGGCCTCATCAATGGCATGCACGAATCGCACCCGGTGCTGCGCGGCGTGCGCGACATCTGGGGACCGACCGACGTGTACGGCGTGAAGCATCTGCCGGACGATGCAAAAGTGCTTGTTTACGGGCAGGTTCTCAAGGGCATGAAGCCGGATGACCCGCCGAATCTGGAAAAATCAATCATGCCGATGGTCTGGCAGCGCGATTACAAGGCGGAAAGCGGCAAGACGGCGAACATCCTGTGCTCAACGATCGGCTCCGGGCCGGACTTCGAGTGCGAGGACTTGCGGCGGCTGGTTGTGAACTTCAGCTACTGGTCGCTGGGGCTGGCCGACGCGCTTTCTGAAAGGGCGGATGTCAATTACGTGGGCGAATACAATCCGACGTACTTCGGCTTCGATAAGGCGAAAAAGGGCGTACGGCCGAGTGATCATGAGCTGAAATAAACGCTGACGACGCCTGGCCACGGAGTGAAATATATCAGGAGGAAGCAGAGGCCAGAGGATGTTAACTCCGCTTCCTCTGCGTTCTCCTGTTACAAACTGACCCCCGAATTACGCAAATTTGGTTTCTTACTTGGTGCACTGTGAGTTCGCCTTCCGCTTTCGCGCGGCATTCCTGTAGGCTTTCCATGCGCGTCGCGCATACCCGTCGTGGAGCTTGGCCAGTTGGCACTTGCGCAGGTCGACTGTCAGCGACTGGCCGCCGGGCTGTTTCACCAGAACGAATGGCAGGCAAACCGACTTCACGCGCAGCGGCGCTCCGTCGCAGTTCGTGATAAAGCGGATGTAGACTGTGCGATCGCGTGGCAACGACCAGTCATCGTCGCACCACCAATAGGATGGAACTTCGGCCAGCAAGTGCAGCGGCGTGACGTAGTCGCCCGGCCGGATGTCTTCGGGCGCAAGCGACTTGGCCAGCGTCGCTGGGGCGGCGGCTGAATAGTTTGTTTCGACGGCTGTCTTTTGGGAAGATGCCATGTAACGCCAGACAAGCCTGGTCCGGAATCGGTTCGGTGCCCGTTTCTCGTGCTTTGAAGCCTATGAACGACGAAGGCAGCTACGTATGCAGCGCGTGCGGCGAGGAAATCGTCACGCCGATTGATTATTCACAAGGGCACAAGCAGGAGTACGTCGAAGACTGCCCGGTCTGTTGCCGAGCGAATTTGATTCACGTCGAGATCGACGGCGAGGGTGAGGTTTCGATATGGGCCGAGCTCGAATGATTGAGTCGTGAGGATTGCGGATTACATAGATCGGCGTCTTGAGCTAAGCTCTTAGCGGCCTTCCCACAGCCCGCATCCGCCCGATTTATGTCGCGCCGTTCTGCCGTAGACCCGATCTCCGCATTGCGGCACGGCGGGTTCTTGCTTTATCTGGTCGCGGGCCTCGTCTCCAACTCCGGCAGCCAGATGCGGATCGTGGCTGTGCAATGGGAGATGACGCTTCGGGAATCGGACCCGCGCAGGCTCGCACTTCTACTGGGATACATTGGGCTCGCGCTGGTGCTGCCGGTGCTCTTGTTCGCGTTGCCGGCGGGAGCCGCGGCGGATCGCTTCTCGCGGCGCTGGCTGATCATGATCGCACAGCTTGGGCTGGCGGCATGCGGCGTGGGCCTGGCCTGGGCCTCATGGACCCGGGCACCGCTGCTTTTGGTTTATCTGTTGCTGTTTG
>DASXWB010000454.1:0-6193 GCA_036503915.1 Lacipirellulaceae bacterium
CTGGTTGCCGTGGCGCTGGGGATATTCGCCATGTCGAGTTAAGCGCGCGTATCCGTGTGCAGTGCGGTAGGATAGAGGCCGGACGATTGAACTGCTGGAACGACCGAGAGCGTTGACTGACCCTAGTGTTATGGATGAAGTCTTTCCAACCGCGTTTTTCGCATTCTTCGTCTTTTGGGTTTTGCTGGGTATCGGCGGAATTGCTTTCTTTTATGGCTGCCGGGATGCCAAGCTCAAAAGGCGGCAGTATCCGCGCTGGGGCGTGTTTGCAATGTTCTGCATCTGTATTTTCGCAGCTTGGGAACTAGGACCGACGATATTAATCGTTCTGGTACCGTGGTGCGCTTTCACTTACTACGTGACTACACATACAACGGAATTCTGCGACAACTGCGGAGCATCGCTAATCAATACGCACTGGTTTGCTAAAGAGAGGTTCTGCCCGCGATGCGGAGCAAATCTTTTGGAGTCAGCGCGAGACAAAGGCAGGAATCCATGAACGGCGTCAGCCAAGTATCGGTTGCCGACAGCTAGTCTTCACCGTGATTGGGTGGCCGAATCTGTAGTTGACATCTGTCCACTATTCCGGTAAGCTCTATCCCACGTTCGGCTTGGTCGCTCTTTGATAATCAGCTAGTAGGCATTAGGCGTTCGTTGTTGGTCGCAAGTTATGGCCCGTTCGGCTGAGCTTCAAGTCCGAAGGCTCGACTGGCAGCCTTCCCATGCGATACCGGTGCGCGCCTGCTGGAGCTGGATTCTGGTGTGTCCAAATCGCATCAGATGTCCAAAAGTATGTGGGGGGACTTTTGGACATCTGGACATCTCATGCGCCAGCCGCGATCTGCCTGACGAATTTCGCCCCACCTGGAGAGAGTTTTGCCCCACCCCCGGGGCGAAATTCGGACAATTTCGCCCCACCGTCACACACCAACCGCCAATCAGCAAACGACTTGCGCGGGCAAGGTGGGGCGAAACTCGCCGAATTTCGCCCCACGAGAAAAAGAAAAAATTTCCGTGGATGCAAAAATCAGGAACCTGGGCCCCAGACCGCCCACGCTTCGTCGGGGCAAATGGCCTGACGCAATCCACGTCCATCACACGAAGGCGCTCAAAAATAGGAGGGGGAGTTTTGAGCGCCTTCACGTAGCCGAGTGTCTCCGATCGAAGATTCGCCGTGGCGAACACTCGGATTCATGCGCGTTTTAGGAGAAACTCGCCTACGTGGCGCGCCTCAGCAGCTTCCCGAGAGAAATGCGAGGAAACTCCCGTCACCGCTGGTGCGGCCACCATAGAGACGTTGAGCGATCGCTGCATTTTCTCTATATTGGCCGGCTTATTCACGTTTCAGAACTTTAGAGAGTAGCCACCGTGAGCAGCCATTTGATCGCCCCGCATGGGGGCACGTTAGTTGATCTGACCGTTTCCGCCGACCGGACCACGCAAATCAAACAAGAGTCGCGCGACTGGCCCTCCTGGGATCTGACGCCGCGGCAGTTGTGCGACCTGGAGCTACTGTGCAACGGCGGCTTCGCGCCGCTCACCGGCTTCATGCGCAAGGCCGACTATGAGTCGGTGTGCGATAAGATGCGGCTCGCCACGGGCGCGCTATGGCCGATGCCGATCACGCTCGATGTGTCCAAAGAATTCGCCGAGAAGCTGAAGCCCGGCGCCACGATCGCCCTGCGCGACGCCGAGGGCGTGATGCTCGCCGTGATGCAGGTCGAAGACATCTGGGAGCCGGACCGCAAGCGCGAGGCGGAGCGCGTGTTCGGCACCGCCAGCACCGAGCATCCGGCCGTGAACTATCTCATGAACCAGAGCAAACCCGTATACCTGGGCGGCCGCATCGAGTGCCTGCAGTTGCCGATCCATTACGACTACAAGTCGTTGCGTTACACGCCGGCCCAGCTCCGCGAGGAGTTCGCCAAGCGCGGCTGGCGCAAGGTGGTCGCCTTCCAGACGCGCAACCCGATGCACCGCGCGCACCACGAGCTGACGCTGCGCGCCGCCAAGGAAGAAGAAGCAAACTTGCTCGTGCACCCGGTCGTCGGCATGACGAAGCCGGGCGACGTCGATCATTATACGCGCGTGCGCTGCTACCAGGCGCTCATGCAGCATTACCCTCAAAATACGGCGTTCCTGTCGCTGTTGCCGCTGGCGATGCGCATGGGCGGCCCGCGCGAGGCGATCTGGCACGCGATCATCCGCAAGAACCACGGCTGCACGCACCTCGTGGTGGGCCGCGATCATGCGGGACCGGGCAAGGATTCCAGCGGCAAGCCGTTCTACGGACCGTACGATGCGCAGGAGCTCCTGCAGAAGTACGAGGAAGAGCTCGGCGTGAAGATGGTCGACTTCAAGCAGATGGTCTTCGTGCCGGACGAAGACCGATACTACCCGGTCGACGAGGTGCCACAGGGCAAGAAGACGCTCGACATCAGCGGCACGGAGCTGCGCGACCGGCTGGCGCGCGGCACGGATATTCCGAATTGGTTTTCGTACTCCGAAGTCGTCAAGGAGCTGCGCCGCAGCCACCCGGCCCGGGCTCGGCAGGGTTTTACGGTGTTCTTCACTGGCCTTTCCGGCTCGGGAAAGAGCACGATCGCGAACGTGCTCTTATCGAAGCTGCTGGAGCTGGGCGGCCGGCCGATCACGCTCTTGGACGGCGACCTGGTGCGCAAGAACCTGTCGAGCGAGCTGGGCTTCTCGAAGGAGCACCGCGACATCAACATCCGCCGCATCGGCTTCGTGGCGGCCGAGATCACCAAGCACCGCGGCATTTGCATCTGCGCCCCCATCGCGCCGTACGATAACATCCGCAAGGAAGTGCGGGCGATGATCCAGCCGAACGGCGGGTTCATTCTCGTGTACGTGAACACGAGCGTCGAAGAGTGCGAGAAACGCGACCGCAAGGGCCTCTATGCCAAGGCCCGCGCCGGCATCATCAAAGAATTCACCGGCATCAGCGACCCGTATGATGAACCGGCCGACGCCGAAGTCGTCATCGACACGATGAAGCTCAGCGCCGAAGAAGCGGCCAACGAGATCTACATCCGCCTCGAAAAAGAAGGGTACATCGGGGCCGAAGACTGAAACCGCAGTCAAAAGAATACAATCAATTGAACTGGTCGCTTAAGCGACCAGTCTGTACTGCAGGTGACAAGCCGTCATTGTGATCGTTTGTTTGTTTCGAAGATGCGAAAGCTGATGACGCGCAAACTCGTATTTGGTTGTCTGCTGTTACTGCTAGCCGGCTGCGGTAGCAGCCAGCCGGACGGCAGCCAATTTCAGCACGACGGGGCTGCGAAGCTGTTTCTCCAAGCGATGCAGATCCGCGAAACGGACCAGGCCGAATCGCTTGAGCTTTTGAACGAGTCGATTGAGGCTCGGCCGTCACACAACGCGTACTATCATCGCGCATGGATTTACGCTTTGCAGGGCGACGATCAAAAGGCGAGCGCAGACGTTGAGGCCGGGCTGAAACTCGAGCCGGAAAGCAAAGACCTCAAATGGCTCGAGGCAGAGCTGCGAAAGCCGCCGCATCAGCGAAAACTCGATAAGCCGCCGACGACGGTCAAGTAAGCGGGTCGGTGCGAATTGACGGCGGACAATAGTCTCTATGGAGTCGGCACTCGGTCGAATTTTTGGCTGCGTGTGCCCATTTTGGACCAGGCAAATGCCTCGATGCCTTCCTCAATCTGCTGAACGGAACCGTCGCACATAACGACTTGTACGATTCCAGGGTGCTCGCTCGAAAACGATAGCTGCAGCGCTTGGCAGCCCGCGTTGCTCACCGACCAACTCGTGCAACTGTAGGTGTCGCCTTGCTTGTGCAGGTTCGGGGGCACGCCAGTTGAGCCCAGTGCTTCCGCGACGTCGTAGCCTGAGCCCGTATCGATATCGTCACTTCCAACATACCAATGGTCCTTGATGGCCCCGCCGACAGGTTCAGCCCGAGGGTAGCCGTTGCTATCTATGGGTGCGGACTGCAAAGCTGCGATGTTGGGCACAGCCTCGCCCACGGCGATCGTTTTGGACAATCCGTCGTCGATCTTGCGAAACGAGATCGGTGTCTGCGGCAATACGGGATTGCTGAATGCAACTTTGACTCCAACCAGCACACCATCAGCCTGTTCCAATAGCCTCACACTTCGTATGAGCGGTTGGTGATTATACATCAGCTGATTCACAATAATGCCCGAAGCGCAGCCGATGTACGAACCGGGGGTCCGACTCTGGTAGTAAAAACTGTCCGCGGTCTTATGCTGCACATGCTCGGGCAATCCGGCCGACGGGCAGCGGTACATCGGGATCACCGTTTCACATGCTTGCAGATTCCTGAATGACGGATCGGACAGCGGATAAGTATAAAACGGATTGGGACAGGCCCAGTTAAACGAATCGGATTCAGTGCTGATCGTAACCAGCTTCTTGAGTGCGTCCTCCTCCACGTAAGGAAGGATAAACCCCGACCACAGCGTTCCCTCCGAAATCATGGCGCCCTTCGGAAGCGCGCTGAGGGCATCGTGGTGGTTTTGCAACGCGATACCGATCTGTTTGAGGTTGTTCATGCACGAGGTTCGTCGCGACGCCTCGCGCGCGGCTTGAACCGCGGGCAAGAGCAGCGCAACCAGAATGCCGATGATTGCAATCACCACCAGAAGTTCAACGAGCGTAAAACCGTGTAGGGGCCTGGAGAAGTTGGTACGCTTCTCCGTAGTCGTTCGAACCTTTTGGCCCCGTACACGGAGGAATTTGCGATGTCGCCTGTCACGCAATCGTTCATTGGAGTGGACTTGCACAAGTGCACTGTCGCGCTGGCTGCGGTGAACCCCTTGGGGGAGAAGATCGCGCAGCTCAAGATCAGCACCAAGAGCATCGGCAAGATCGAAGACTGGCTGGCGGCGCTCGCGCGGCCGACGCACCTGGCGGTGGAAGCCTGTTCGTTCGTGGAGTGGTTCATTGATCGCTTCACGCCGTGCGTCGATCGCATCGATATCGCCGACGCCACGGAGCTGGCCAACCGGCGCGGCAAGCGGCGGAAGACCGATCGCAACGACTCGCTCGACGTCGCGCGGCGACTGGCCCGCGGCGAGTGTCCGCTGGGGTTCATCGCGCCCCCGGAGTTGATGCAGCTCCGCAAGCTGGGCCGGCACTGGCGATGTTTGAGCCGCCTCTTGTCGCGTACCAAGCACTCCATGAAGAGTATGCTCCACGCGGCGAACATCCGCGGACCGAAGTTCGACGGCGCCGCGGCCCAGCGCTGGCTCTTGGCCAATCGCGACCTGTTGGGAGCGGTGCAGCAAGACGCCTTCGCGGATTTCATCGACATCCTCAATCTCGTCGAGCGGCAGCGTGAGCGGATGCGGCGGCAGATGATCTTCGCCTCCCGCAGCGGCAAGTATGCCGCGACGATTGCCCGGCTGATGACGGTGCCGGGCATCGCCGAGATCTGGGCTCTGATCATCGCTGCGGAGATCGGTCCGTTCGAGCGTTTCCCCAACGCCGACGCGCTGGAGTTCTGGGCCGGACTCACCGCCGACATGAAGGAGTCGGCCGGCCGCACCCAGAGCGGACACATCACCAAGGCCGGCTCGGCCACGCTGCGTTGGGCCCTGGGCAAGGCGGGCGTCACGCTCTGCCAATGCGATGCCCGCCAGGAAGCCATCCGGCAGCGGCTCATTGCCCGTCTGGGCAAGCCCCGAGCGAATGTTGCCATGGCCCGCCGTCTGCTGCGCGTGCTGTATGCCATGATGCGCGATAGCAAGGCCTATCAAGGAGGGCCTCGGCGAGATCGCACCGCGGCGGCCAACAAGGCTCGCCTGGCGCGGAACAAGAAGCAAGTCGCCTAACTCCTCGGAGAAGAAGAACCCCGGAGGGAAAGAAGTATTGTTGACGGGCGGCGGAATCGTTGCGGCGTCTCGCGCAGGCGAAGGCGCCCCACCGCGTCGGTGACCGCGAGCTGCCTTTATTCGGCCCAAGCCGCTGTGCTTCTCCTCAAGAGAAGACCCAGGCTCCGCCGGGTTGGCCACTTGGTGACCGCGACCGTGTGAATTCGGCCCGACCGGTGCGAACAAGGTTTTATTCAGCCCAGAGTACACGCGGCGGCAATGCGACCGCCACGTCCGGTGACTGCGTAGAGATGAATCCAACCGCCGCGTCGCTTCGCCACCGCGACGCAGGACGGACGATG
>DASXWB010000455.1:0-5685 GCA_036503915.1 Lacipirellulaceae bacterium
TTCTGCGCCCGCGCATCGATTTCTCTGCAAATCGAATTGAACGAGCGCGCGCGGATTTGTTATTTTCGTCTCACGGTCTCTTCTTATGCACGTGTTTGGTGCGCGCCTACGCGCCGCCACATCCGCGATCCGGAGGCGAATCATGCGTTTCAAGCGTCAGCGAGGCAAATCATTCAAAGCGCGGCGGCGCCGCGCAGCGCAGCAGGCACAACGGGCGCCGATCTTTCGCCGCCCGTCGTTCGAGCCGCTCGAAACGCGCGACATGCTCACGACGCTCTCGATGTACGTCGATGATTTTTTTCCCGGCGAGCACTACGGCCTGGGCGCCACCAGCATCTGGCTAACGCGGGATGGCGGCGACCTAAGTCAGCCGCTCACCGTGACCCTCATCAGCAGCGATGAATCGGAGCTCGTCGTGCCCGAATCGGTGACATTTCTGGCCGACGAAACGACGATAATTTTTCCGGTCGACGCAGTCGATGATACGTTGCTCGATGGCGAGCAGTTGGTGACCATCACCGCCACCGCCGGCTTCGACTACACGGAAACTTCGCTGCTCGTGCAAGACCACGAAACCGCTTCCCTATCGCTCGATCAGTCCGCGCTGAGCCCCGGCGATACGCTGACGGGAACCATCTGGGTTTCCGTGTCGGGAAACACCGAGCCGGTCAGCATGGCGCTTACCTCCACGCGGCCAAATGAAATCGCCTCAACGGTTGTCGAAGTACCCGTCGGGCAGCAATCGGTCGACTTTTCAATTCCGGTGACCACCAACGCCTATATCGAAGGCCCTCACGCGGTAAAGATCGAGATTGCGCACGACTCCGGCTTCGTCGGAAACAGCCAGTTTGTGTCGGTTGCCGATCCGGGCGTGAATACGCTTCAGCCGGTCGATGATGGGCATGCCCGCGACACGGACCGGGATGGAGTCGTCTTCGAGGAACTTCAGCTCACTTCGCATCAATTTACGACTCAAGCAGCCTCCGCCAGCTTCGGCGAAAGCCGCGGCATTCTGGAGTTCGACGTCTCGTCGATTCCGAGCGGCGCGAGCATCCAATCGGCCGTGCTGACGCTCGACGTGACGGGGCAGAGTGGAACCACGCCGCTTGACTTGGACATCTTCGCCTACGGCGGCAATGGGATCGTCGAAGTGAGCGACGCGACGCAGACCGCTTCCGCGATCGGTCGGCTGACGACGACGCCCGGCATCGAGGGCTTGAAGAGTGTTCCCGTGGTCCTCGACACAGCAATGCTGCAGTCGCTCGTGGGCAGCGGCGGCTTCGTGGGATTCGTGACGAAGGTCGCGCCGGCCTTCGCCAACACGGGGCGATTTGTGAGCATCTTGAGCCGCGAGATGTTTCGTGAATACTCCCGGCCGTCGCTGCACCTGGTGTGGTCCGAAAGCAATGGCCCGGTGCTGACGGCAAACTCGCTGGCCGTCAACGAAGGTGGGACCGTGGTTCTCACCGGCGTTGATCTGGCGGCCACCGACAGCGACTCCGATGCAGCGTCGCTTGTGTTCACCGTGACGAACGTAAACCGCGGGCAGTTCCTTGTGGGCGGCGCGCCCGCCACCAGTTTCACGCAGGCAGACATCGCGGCTGGCCTTGTGGCGTTCGTGCACGATGACAGCGAGCTCGCGCCATCTTACGTCGTCACCGTCAGCGACGGGACGACGAGCTTTGGTCCTCAAGGGGCCACCATCAGTTTCAGCAACGTGAACGACAATCCTCCGGTGATTGTTTCCGGCCAGGCGTTCGAGGTCGGCGAGAACGCGCCTACCGGCGCCATCGTCGGAACGCTCCTCGTGCACGATACCGATCTGCCCGGCGATCCGTTGGCATTTGAAATCGTTGGCGGCAATGACGACGGCGTGTTTACGATCGACACGAGTGGCGTGTTGCGAGTTGCCGACGCTACGCTGCTGGATTTTGAAACCGCCAATCAATACGCCCTCACGGTTGCCGCTTTCGATACCGCCAACGTGAGCTTCGCAACGGTTACTATCTACGTGCTCGACGAAGCGGAAACCCTGCCGGTTCTGACAATCGATGACCTGAATCTGTACGAAGTGGAAGGAGCGGCGGCCACCTTCGGCCATGTTGTCCGCCAAGGCGGAGATCTTGCGCAGCCTCTCACGGTGCTCTTGACCACGAGCGATCCAGCCAAGCTCATCGTGCCGCAGTCGATTGTCTTCAACGAGTTCGAGACCGAAATCAGTTTTCCCATCGAGGTCCTTGACGACACGCTGCTGGGCGATCGCGTCGTGACCGTCACGGCGTCGGCTGTCGGCGGCGAGTCGACTTCGGTCAACGTGAACGTGCTCGACGTGGAGCTGGTAATGCTCGACTTCGACGCTACGACAGGCAGCCCGGGCGACACGCTTAACGCGACGATTTCGGTCACGACCACTGACCGCACCGAGCCTCTCACGGTTTGGTTCGAATCCACGCGCCCGGACGAGATCGCCTCGATGCCCGTCGTGATCGGTCCGAGTCAGCAGTCGGTCGTGGTGCCAGTCCCGATTCTGGCGGACGGGACACCTGAGGGTTTGCATCAGGTGACAGTGACAGTCAACGCCGAGGGCTATAACACCGTGCAAAATACGCTGTCGTTTTCCAGTTACAACCAGGAGACCGTGGAACTTTTCGATCCCGGCGTGCTGACGATATTCCCGGTTGACGATTCTTCGGCCACCGACGCCGATCAGGACGGCAGCGTTTTCGAGCAACTCGCCGAACATTCCCACACCATTCTCACTCGGGCCGCGTCCGTGAGCGGCGCCTTCGGCGAGTCGCGCGGAATTCTGGAATTCGACACGTCGGCGGTTTCGGCGGACGCAATCATTGAGTCGGCCGTGCTCACCATCGATGTAAGCTGGGTCGGCGATCATCCGGAAGTGAACGACGTGGTAATGGATGTGTTCGGTTACCAGGGCAACGGCAATGTCGAGTCGGCCGATGCAAATGAAATCACGAACAGTGTCGGGCAACTGATGGTCGAAACCGATGGCGACCCGGTGGTGGCGAGCTTCGCGATTCCACTCGACGTAGCCGATGTGCAGGCCCTTGTCGACAGCGGAAGTTTCGTCGGACTGGTCACCAGGATGCAGGAGTCGATGCTGCAGTACTGGAGCAAGGAAGTCTCTCCAATCTCGGCGCGACCTGCACTGCACCTGGTGCTGGCCTTTCCGCCGGTGTTGACGGCCAACACCCTTACGTTAAGCGAAGGGGAAACGACCACTCTGTCCGCGGCCAATCTTGCCGCCGCCGACGCGGATTCGAATGGCGGCTCATTAACTTTCACCGTGTCGAACGTGACCGGCGGGCAATTCCTCGTCAATGGCAGTCCCGCGACGAGTTTCACGCAGGCGCAAGTTTCGTCCGGTGTTGTCGCCTTCGCCCACGACGGCGGCGAAGCGCCGCCGGCGTTCGCCATCACAGTTAGCGATGGCTCGTTGAGCGACGGCCCGCATGCCGCGCCGATCAACTTCACGAACGTCAACGACAACGCGCCCGCGATTCCCGTCGGCCAGGTGTTTGGCGTCAGTGAACACGCCGCGAGCGGCACACTGCTGGGGTACGTGACATTCGGCGACGCCGACCTGCCCGGAGACACGCTCTCGGCCAGCATCGTCGCTGGAAACTCCGGCGGCATTTTCGGCATCAACAACGACGGAGAACTCTTTGTCGCCGACAACGCCAATCTCGATTTCGAGTCGGCGAGCAGCCACGCGCTCACGATCCGGGTTTCCGACGGCGTGCATGCGACCGATCAGGTTGTAACAGTCGACGTGCTCGATGTTCCGGAAACCAGGTTCTATGTCGTGGATGATGCCACCGCGAATCACACCTATGAGTACACTTCTGCCGGCGCGTCGATGGAGAACTACGCGCTCGATAGCGGCAACAGTGCCCCGCGCGGCGCGGCGAGCACCGCGGCGGGCGACCGCGTCTGGGTCGTCGATGCCAACCGCAGAGTCTACGTCTACGACGCCGGCGGCGCGCTGCTGGGCTCCTGGACGGCCGGCTCGATGCCGTCCAGCGCCACGCCGGAAGGAATTGCCACCGACGGCACGGACGTATGGATTGTTGATTCCAAGACCGACAAGGTGTTGCGGTATGCCGGCGCAGCCAGCCGGCTGTTTGGGAGCCAGAACGCGTCCGCGAGCTTCAACCTCAATAACGGCAACAGCGCCGCGAAAGATATTGTCACCGACGGCGCATCGCTGTGGGTTGTCAACGACTCGACGACCGACAAAGTGTTCAAGTACACGATCGGCGGCAGCCTCTTGGGAAGCTGGACGATCGACTCGGAAAATTCCATTCCGACGGGCATTACGATTGATCCGTCCGATGTCAGTGATATCTGGATCGTCGACAGCGGCAGCGACCGCGTGTATCAATATTCGGCCGCGGCGGATCGCACTGCGGGCAGCCAGTCGGCCTCGGCTTCCTTCGCGCTTGCCGGCGGCAACAGCAATCCGCAAGGTATTGCCGACCCGCCTATTGCGAATGTTGGGATGGTCTCCGCCGATACCGGCATGCGTATGCCAAGGGCGCATGCCGATTTGGATACGGTCGTTCACTTCAGGCCACATCTTACTACCCCCGCGAAAAAGCGCGCCGAATTCGAAGCGCGTGATGCGGCGTTCGCGTCGATTGCCTCGCCTCGTATCGGTGAATCGCTTCTCGGTGCACGTCGCCAAGCTGCCGGCGATGGGTCTGATATGTACTGGTATCCGGCCTCCTTCGATGAAGCCGAGCAGGACGATTTTGACTTTTCGCTGAAAGCAAGCCTCCTCGGGAGTCGATTCCCCCGCGTTGCTGCGGAGTTGCTCTCTTGACATTCGACTGTCGATAAGGCTCAATCAATGAAGAAATTGAAGCCTTACCGTCCCTCGTCTGGAGACCCATCCCATGGCACGCGGCACACGAACGACCCGGCGAGAATTTTTGCGCAAGACGACGGCTGCCTCCGCGGTGGCGGTTGCGGCGCCGTACTTCGTACCGGCTCACGCGCTCGGTGGCGCGGCCGGCCCCGCGCCCAGCGATAAGCTCGGCATCGGCGTCATCGGGACGGGCGGCATGGGGCAGGGACATGTGGGCTGGATCCTCGGCCAGAACGACCTTGTGCTGCGGGCCGTGTGCGATGTCGACAAGGGCCACTTGCAGCAGGCGCTCGGCGCTGCCAAATCGAGCGAAAGCTCGAAGGACTGCGCCGGCTATTCCGATTTCCGCGAACTCTTGGCCCAGCCGGGCATCGACGCCGTGTGGGTGGTGACGCCCGATCATTGGCACGCTCTCCTCTCGATCGCCGCGGCCCAGGCCGGCAAGGACATTTATTGCCAGAAGCCGCTGGCAAACTCGATCGGCGAGGGCCGCGCGATGGTCGACGCCGCCAGGAAGCACGGCCGCGTTCTGCAATGCGGCAGCCAGGAACGATCGACGCCCAGTGTGCGCTACGCTTGCGAGCTGGTGCGCAGCGGCAAGCTGGGGGAGATCAAGACCATCCAGATCCACTTGCCGTGCGACGATAGCCATCACGACGTGGCCCGCACGCGCCAAGGCAAGCTCGTTCCCGCCGAGGTGCCCCAAGAATTGGATTACGACTTCTGGCTGGGCCATACCGAAAAAGTTCCCTATGCCGAGAACCGCTGCCACTTCTGGTGGCGCTTTAACTCGC
>DASXWB010000456.1:0-2407 GCA_036503915.1 Lacipirellulaceae bacterium
CGTTGCATCACATCGATCCATACTTCGGTCCCGATCCCGAAGGAGACCTGGCGCTCATTGCCAAAGAGACGCGCGATCCGGAAAGCTGGCGGTGGACGGCGGCCGATGAATTGTTTTTGGAACTGATACGGCAGGCGCACGCGCGGCAGATTCGCATCGTGATCGACGGCGTATTCAACCACACTGGCCGCGATTTCTTCGCGTTTGCCGATCTGTGCAGGCGGCAGCAGGAGTCTGCGTACCGTGATTGGTACATCGTGCAGTCTTATGACGACCCGGACACGCCGCATAACGAGCTTCGCTACAAGGGATGGTGGGGTGTGCGCAGCCTGCCGGAGTTTGCCGACGACGACAGCGGCCAGGATTTGCATCCGGGGCCTCGGCACTATGTGATGGACAGCACCAGGCGATGGATGGATCCGAATGCCGACGGCGATCCAAGCGACGGCGTCGACGGCTGGCGTCTGGACGTGGCCAACGAAGTGCCTCCCGGTTTTTGGCGCCGGTGGCATGCACTCGTGCGCGGCATCAATCCACAGTGCTACACCGTGGCGGAGATGTGGGGCGATGCCCGCCGCCTTCTAGAGGACGGCCGGTTCACTGCCACGATGAATTACCACGGGTTTGCCGTGCCGGTGAAAGGATTTTTGATTGATCAGACGCTGCCGGCGAGCACGGCGGCAAAGGATTTTGACGCCCGGCGCAACATCTATCCACGAGCCGTGCAGCATGCGCTGCAAAACCTGGTGGATTCGCACGATACCGATCGGCTGGCGTCGATGATCGTCAATTCAGGAAAGCGTCCCTACGAGAAGCCGGACCGCTTTGATTTCGACGTCGGCGTCTCGCCGCGTTCCGTGCCGGATTACCACGTGCGCAAGCCGACCGATGACGAACGGCGCGTTCAACGGCTCGTGATTCTGTTGCAGATGACGTATGTTGGGGCGCCGATGATTTATTACGGCACGGAAGCCGGCATGTGGGGCGCTGATGACCCATGCGATCGGATGCCGATGGTATGGCCCGATATCGCGCACGAGCCGCAGCAGGCGCATCCGCTTGGCCGCGAGCGGCCTGTCGACGCCGTGAGTTTCGACGAGTCGTTGTTTAGTTTCTATCGGGCGGCGATTGCTCTTCGCCGCCACAGCCCCGCATTGCGGCGCGGCAGCATTGAATTTGTGGCGGCCGACGATGAATCGCAATTCCTGGCGTTTCGCCGGACTACTGAAAGCGAGTCGCTGCTCGTCGGACTGAACCGGGGCCAAAAAACTTATCGCTGGGAAGCTCCAGTGGCGGACGGCGAAGCCGTCGAGCAGGTTTTCTCCGCATCGGGCAACGTCGGACAGTTATCAATAGAGCAGGAGTCTGTCCGGACGGTTGTCACGATCCCCGGCCGCGACGGCGTCGTGCTCCGCGTGGGCGCAAGCTCTCTACCGGCGCATTGACATTTTTCGCACAGTCACTTAAGTGCGATTTTCAGCGAAAGGTGAGCCGGCAGCATGGACGTATCAATGCCAGGGCGCTATCGATAAACTGTACATATCATGGTCCTTTGCTATCTTGGATTTGATGCGAATAAGAAACATGGGGGAAAGGCCTGTGCCATGCTACGGTGTTGTTTGACTAGCTTTGTGCTCGCGCTTGCACTGTTGCCATCCGTCGCGTGGGCCCAGGAATCGGTCCGCCCGACGACGAGCGCATTGAGCAAAGAGTATCTTCAGCGCTGGACGCCGGGCGGCGATACGAACGCCAAGGACCTGCCCTATCCACACGTCACGGCGCCGTATCAGAGCGAAAATGACGAGGACTGGATTGACGATCGCTGGCAGCTGACACAGAAGGGACCATTCCTTTCCCATTCGATTCTGCTTCCTGGTCATGATGTGGGGGCCAAGCTGGTTTGCGTTGCGGCCGGACCGGGCAAGTATCTGCTCTACGATTTGGCCGCAGGATCGTTCGTCGCCGGCGTGACGAAGGCTAAGCTGCAGACCGATCCCGCGCGATTTGGCTTGTTGAAACAACCGCAATTGCTCGGCGACGTGGCGTTCTTCGCGCCGGCCGACAAAGTTTGGCGGCGCGGAAAACGCGATTCGATCCTGGCGGCCGGCGAATGCGATTACCAGGGCCTCCATCTGCGCGACGACCGGGTGCTCCTTGTCAGCCGAATTGCCGGCGTCGACGTGCTGGAGTCGCCGCTTGCCAGTGACGACGAGCAAACGCTCACGCGCGAGCTTGAAATCGCCCCGCATGACGTGTCATTGTGGCAAGCGATCGCGGCCGACGTCAGCGAACTCGCAGTTGCCAACGACGCCGGTTCGGCAACGTGGATCGATCGAAGTGGATCGCCGCGGCGAGTTGTACTTGATGCGGCCACTTCGGGAGTCGAATTGGAGTCCGACGGCAAAGC
>DASXWB010000457.1:0-3900 GCA_036503915.1 Lacipirellulaceae bacterium
GCCGGCGTTGAACCGGTACGAAATCGTCAGCGGCGCGCTCGTCCCCGCGAACGCCTGCTTCAGCTCCTGCGCGAGCGGCGCGAACCGCCGGTTGAAACCGACCATGATCATCGGCACGCGCCCTTCCATCTCTGCGATCGCCTCGTCAATCTCACGCAAGCTCTCCAGCGAGATGCACAGCGGCTTCTCCACGAACAGGTGCTTCCCCGCGCGAATCACTTGCACGACATGCCGCGCGTGCACATCATGCTGAGTGATCGAGAACACGGCCTCGACGTCCGCCGCCGCAAACACCTCCCCATCATCGCTTGTCGCGCGCTCGAATCCATGCTTCGCTCCGCTGTGCGCCGCGTGCAGCCCGCCGGCCGAACACAGCACCACCGGCCGCAACCGCTTCGACGCCACAATCTTTGGCAGCAACACCAGCCGCGCGAAATTCCCAGCACCCAGCACGCCGACGCCCACCTTCCCGTTCCGCGACGCCGCCGCCGCCCGCAGCTGCACCGTCCGCGCACTCCCTCCCCGTCCTTCTGGGGAGGGACCAAGGGAGGGGCCTTCCACTTCCTCCCCTCGCCCTTCGGGAGAGGGGCCAGGGGTTAGGGAGTACTCCAGCACAATCCCCAAATACGGCTCCGTCCCCCGCTGAATCATCTCGTACGCCTCGGTCGCTCGTTCGATGGGGAACCGGTGCGTGATCAGCGGCCGCACATCCAGTTGCCCGCGCCCCATCATGTCGAGCACCGCCTGGATGTTCCGCTGCTCGGTCCAGCGCACGTAGGCCGCCGGATAGTCGATGCCGCGCTCCTCGTACGCCGGGTCATACCGCCCCGGGCCGTACGAGCACGACACGACAAACTCCGCCTCCTTGAAATAGAACGGACGCCGATCCAGCTCGAGCCCTACGACGCCGACAAGAACGACCCGCCCCTTCTTGCGCACCGCTTCGGCCGCCAGCTCGATCGGCGCGTTCGATTTGGTGCTCGCCGTGATGACGACCGCATCGGCCCCCAGCCCATGCGTGAGTTGTTCGACGTCTTTACCGCTTAGATTCGCGCGCGCCACGCTGGCCCCCATCCGCGCGGCCAGCTCGCACCGCGATGCGTCGAGATCGGTAGCCAGGATGCGCACCCCGGCCGCTTTCAGAATCGCCGCGGTCAGTTGCCCGACGAGCCCCAACCCCACGACCAGCACCGTCTCGCCCAGCTCGCACCTGGCCAGTCGCACGCCATGCAACGCGATGCTCCCCAGCACCCCGAACGCCGCCTCGTCGAACGGCACATTCTCCGGCACGCGCGCGCAAAGGTTCCGCGGCACGCTGACCACCTCGGCATGCGCCCCGTTCGACGCCACGCGATCGCCCGGCTTGAATTCTTGGACGCCGCGCCCGCAGGCCAGCACGACTCCGGCCGAGCTGTAGCCCATCGTCATCGGCTCATCGAGCTTCTCGCGCACCTGGCGGATCGTGCTGGCGAGCCCTTCATTGCGCACCTTTTCCAGCACCCGCCGCAGCTGGTCCGGCCGCTCCCGCGCCTTGCCGAGGAGCGATTTCTGCGCCAGCTCCAGCACCATCTTCTCCGTACCGGCCGAGACAACCGACGCCTGGTTGGCGATGAGCACCTCGCCCGGCTGCGCGAGCGGCCGGGGCAGCGCCTCAATGGAAAGCTTACCCGTGCGGATGTTTTGGACGAGTTGGTTCACGCTGGATCACAGGCTTTCAGGTTGGACTATCAATTTAGCAGTGTTCAATCTGATGCGGTGACCGCAAATACGGCAAACCTGCGCGGCCCAAGACATTCGCCTGAGCTGCTACAATTACATACCGATTACTGGTTCGCTCGACTGCGAGTTACTCGTAACGGCGGAGAAAAGATCGTGGACGGATTCGATTCTCAAACGTTGATCGAGTCGTTTTAACTTTCCTCGAGCTGTTAGGGGAATATCGTCGACGACTCGGATATATACTCGTAAATTACTGCCAACTCTCTTCTCAAACGCTCTGACGAGCCCGCCAGCGTCGGCATTACTGAATTCATGCGTTACCATCAATCGTAGCTCTATCTCACCGGGCCGTTCTTGAACGTATTGATAGCGAGCCACATTTTCCCATTCCGGTCCATGCATGTTTAGAGCCGCGAGCGACATCATGGCGCCGTTGCTTCCGACGACGTACTCTTGAGCCCATCGGCCTTGCACTTGATCGAATCGTTCGTGCGAGCGTCCACATTCGCATGTCGTGCTCAAACGTCGGGCGGCGTCGCCGGTACGGTACCGGATCAACGGCATTACGTCGTTCCAATAACCGGTTCCGACAATTTCACCGGATTCACCTTCACAGACTTCGTTGCCGTTATTGTCAAGTATTTCCAGAAATCCGTAGTCCGGAACGTGATGGTAGACTGATGAATGTTCGCATTCGCCAGCCAAAATTATTCGTTCGCTGTGGCCGTACCATGAATACACGCGAGTCCCGAACGCACTTTCGATCGCACGGCGCTGCTCTGGCAACACTGCTTCAGAACCCAGGAGCGCCGCACGAATTCCAAGATCCTTTACGTCTACCCCGTGTCGTCCGCAAAGCACTGCCAAGTATCCTATCGACGAAGGATAGCCGTGAAGAAACTGTGGACGATAATCACGAATCGCCCGTATGTAAGCACACAGAGTGCTTTCACTAAGATGAAAAGGCGAAAATTGTCGTTCATTATATATTGGGTTGTCTTGCCAATAGCGCCCTTGGGCGGCTCGCGCAAACTTAACGCCACGAAACGTCGCTTTGGATGTCTGCGGAGAGTAACCGACTCGCGCCCACAATCGATGGATGAACGCCATCTCGCGGCTCTGAGCGCTGTTATCAAGGAAAAACTGAAGTTGATCGCCGGACGTTCCGCCCGTCGTCGTTTCCCAATATCTACTTTCGCTTAAATCATCGGCGAGAAAATCCTGCGGATTCTGTTTTATAGTTGCCTTATCAAGCAGTGGAAACTCTCGAATCGCCATGCGTGGCGGTAGTTGGTCCACAGCTTCCGCTAACTGCTTATAGGCGCGCACGTGTCGCGTAGCAAAGATTAAAATCCTTCCTAAAGCGTCCTCTTGGAATTGACGTAATGTTTCTCCTCCGGCAAATTCCATCGTTCGGCTGCGCGCGCAGACATCGCGGTACGACTTTCCAGCCAGAACGCCAAATGGCACGAAACGGACCAACCGTCGCAGAAAGAAGGGAAGCGATTCATATAATTGCCGCTTGAATTTGAACATTGGTCGACTACACCGTGTACATCATCACAGAACGCGTGCAAGAACCCCGCGTCATACCGCCACATCCACTGTCGATCGTCGCGTAAGCTCACTCCAACCAAAGTGCGGCCGAAAAGCCGTCGTCATCGCCGGGGCCAATTCGCAAATCTTGACTTCCCGTTGAAGCCGATGATCTAACACGGAAATATCGTCGATTTGGCCGCTGGCAATGGGCCAACGGTGCTCGTCGAACGCATGCCGGACAATTGGGAGATCGCCCGGAACAAAGCCCATAATCTTAGCGCAGACGGCATCGACGATTCCCGGGTTGTCGCCGGACACGAGCACATGCGAATCAGCGGCGTCTGGACAAAGCGGTCCATTCCCTTGACCGCCGATGACTCCATCAACTATCGCAAAATATGCCTTTGGTTGATCAGCCTCGCGCCATGTACCATCGCTGTTGCCATAAAGGAGCGCACGATTTAGATCAAGGGCCATTCGCCAACAGGTGTCGTTCCCCTTCCAATTTCCATTGCGAATGACTTTTCCGCTGTCGCCCAATAGTGCTTTACCCGTGTTCCGCATTTTGCGGTAAATCCAATTGCCAATGCCGGGAAGTTCAGTCATTGCAAACCGGCCCAACCGCTTTAGGCGATCTTCTAT
>DASXWB010000458.1:0-2929 GCA_036503915.1 Lacipirellulaceae bacterium
AGGCGCATCTTTCGCATTTCGGCGCGGTGGTCGAAGCCTTCGAGCGGCGTCATTTTTACCGAGAGGGCGCGCTCGTAGCCAACTTTTTGAAGCTGGCCGATGAGCTTGCCGTAGTCGATCTGGCCCTGGCCGACGCGCACCTGCAGCTTGTCTTTAGTCGAATCGCGCAAGTGTACGTGTTGCACGTAGCGCATCACTTTTTCGATGTTGCCGCCTTGGTGAGGGCCGGTGATGTAGTGACTCGGGTCGAGCGTTAGACGCAGGCCCTTGACGTTGTCGCACAGGACGACTGCGGTGTCCGGGTCCTGCGTCATGCAGCCGATTTGAGTTTTGAGCCCCACAACCGCGCCTTCCAGCGAAGCGATTTCGACCAGCTTGCGCAAGCGCTCAATTTCTTCGTTGAAGGGCGTGCCCAACTCGGAGCATGGGACAACCAGCGTGACGACTTTGATCGCCTTGGCCAGCTTGCAGCAGGATGCAAAATAGTCGTAATAGGTGGGGCCGGCGGCTAGCTCAATGTCCAATGCGGCGATGTCGAGCCGGTGCGTGTCGCGGCAGAAATGGGCCGCACGCTCCACGTCGCTATGGACCTCCGACGGCTTAAGCCAGCCGCCCGACTCGTGGATCGGCAGCTCGACGGCCGTGAATTCCAGGTCGCGCAAAGCTTCAAGCACGTCTTGCGGCGCAAGTTCGGGGAAACACTCGGTGGATGCGGCGACGAACACTCCTCGACTCCTGCTGTCAAGTTGGTATTAAGATTGTCCACTTTAGCGGCAATTGACCAATGTTGGAAGACAAGGAGACGCCCGAGACAAGGGGACAAGTAGATTCTGAGGTGATGGCTTACACTTGAGTCTCCTTGTCTCCCCCTCTCCGTTCGGCTGCGACCCGGCACACGGCAAAACCGTGTGCCGTGTGCCCGCTCCGCCGAAGCCTTGTCTCCTTGTCTTTTTCCCAAGCGGCAGACGGTCGCAATTTGTTCGAACGCCGCCATCCTCTAAAATGCCCTTGATGGCGGGCACGCTAGCAGTCAATCCAAACAGGGAGAACCGTTGCCATGGCTCAAGACGATATTCAAGTGACGCAGGTCAATCCGGTGGGCGGCCCCGCGTCATCATCACCACCGCCGCAGCAGATCATCATTCAGCAGCCGCGCAGCAGCCGGCTCGGCAAGTGGATCGTCAGCGGTCTGATCACGGCCGTTGTCATCATTTTTATGATGTACAGCGGCTACGCGAGCTACTACGTTCCCCGTGACATGCCCAAGGAGAAATATCACTCGCTCGACAAATATGCCGAGAAGAAAATCGCCGTCATCGAGGTCAAGGGGCCGATCTATGACGAGGGGGACGGCTACGTCAAGAAGCAGATCGACCTCGTGCGCGAAGATCCCGCCGTGGTTGGCGTCGTTGTGCGGGTCGATTCACCCGGCGGCACTGTTACCGGCAGCGACTACGTGTATCACCATTTGCGGCAGCTTGCGAAAGAGCGCAAGATTCCGCTGGTGGTGAGCATGGGAAGCGTATGCGCGAGCGGCGGGTATTACGTGGCGATGGCCGTGGGGGATCAGCCGAAATCGATCTTCGCGGAGCAGACGACGTGGACCGGCTCGATTGGCGTGATCATTCCGCATTTCGACCTGTCGCAGGCGCTCGCGGCACTTGAGATCAAGGACGATTCGATCTCCAGCGGCCCGTACAAGCAAATGGGCACGCCGACGCGCAAGATGACGGAGGAGGAACGCAAGCTGCTGCAGGAACTGGTCGACGACAGCTTCGGCCGATTCAAGGACGTGGTCCGCAGCGGCCGGCCGGCGTTCAGAAACGACCCGGCCGCCTTGGAGCAAGTGACAACTGGGCGAATCTTCACCGCCACTCAGGCGCTGGAGCGCGGACTTGTGGACCAGATCGGATTTGTCGAAGCGGCGATCGCCCGGGCGGCCGAGCTGGCGAATATCGACCCAAAGAATGTGCGCTGCGTGCGCTACGAAGAGCCGCCATCATTTTTCGATGGACTGGCCGGCGCAAATGCGACACTCGGCGGAAGAGCAAACGTTGACCTCGGCGGGTTTCTCGATCTCATGACGCCGCGCGCCTATTACTTGTGGACCTGGCTGCCGGCGGCGATGTCGAATTCGAGATGAAACGCCCGAACAACTCTGAAAGTTGGAAGCAATGAAGCAGCCTATCGACCTGCGCTTGTTTCTCGCGGCTTCGGATGTGATCGACTGGGTTCATCCGGACGTACGTGCACTAGCGTCGCAACTTGCGAAGGCCGAGAGCGATCACGTTCGGATTGCGCGGCGGTGTTTCGCATGGGTGCGTGACGAGGTGCAGCATTCAGCCGACTTCGGCCGTGCTCAAGTAACGTGTAAGGCATCGGAGGTTCTGGCACTTCGCACTGGTTTCTGTTATGCGAAAAGTCATCTGCTTGCTGCGCTGCTTCGTGCGAATGGTATCCCCGCAGCATTTTGTTATCAAAGGCTGTCCGTCGACGGAACTGGGCCTCCGTTCTGTTTGCATGGGCTCAATGCCGTGTGGCTGAAGGAATTCGGTTGGTATCGTGTGGATGCGCGTGGAAATAAAGCGGGCGTCACGGCCGAGTTTACGCCTCCGATCGAACGGCTCGCTTTCAGCGTCCGCGTTCCGGGCGAAGCTGACTTACCGGCGATTCTTCCGGAGCCTTTGCCGGATGTTGTTCAAGCGCTGCGGCAATACGAAGACGCGAACGTGCTTGCCGCCAATTTACCAGATCAAGCACCGGTCACCGCAGGAATTTAATGGGGCAACGCCACAATGGTTCATCTGTTAAGCGCCATTGATTCCTTGCTTACTCCTTGGTTCAAGGAGCGCGGTCAGAGTGCGTATCGCGTCGCTCAGGTGCGGCGATGGCTATTTGCCCGGAGGGCGGCTCACTTTGCTGCGATGAC
>DASXWB010000459.1:0-3789 GCA_036503915.1 Lacipirellulaceae bacterium
CTGTCCGATCGGACGGCAGCAGCAGGTCGCACACGGCTACGGCCGCCTCCAGCGCGCCGCCCGAGTTGTCACGCAGGTCTATTACGACAGCTCGAGCGCCGCCGGCCCGCGACTGTTCGATCGCGTGAGCGAATTCCAGCGCCGTGCGGTCGCCGAACATCACGATGCGCACGTGGGCAATTCGCGGGTCAATCTGCAGTTGGAAACTCCACCGCCCATCCGGGCCGCGCTTGTCGCCGAATACCGATTCAATTTCAATGATTTCGCGAACCAGCTCGAGCGTGCGCGAGTCCGACTCATCTTCGTGTTGAATCGTGAGGCGGACGGTGCTGCCAGGTTCACCCCGCATCAGGCCAACCACCTCATCCATCGACAGCTTCTCGGTGGGTCGCTCTTCGATCGCCAGGATATGATCGCCGGCGCGCAGATCCGCGTTCGCGGCCGGCGTTCCGGCCTCCGGCGGAAAGGCGATCACCAGCCGCGGTGGATCTCCCACAAAGCGAAGACGCACGCCGATTCCGCCGAATTGCTGGCGAATTTCGCTGCGGAGCGGACCGGCCTCGTCGTCGTTCAAGAATTGCGAGTGCTCGTCGCCGTGGCGTTCGAGCACGAGCACCATCCCCCGCATCGCGCCGTCGAACAGCTCGCGGCTCTCGATGCGCTCCAGCGACCCCTCGTCGATTGCCGCCAGGCCGCTGGCCACATGGCGGGCATACGGATTCTGCTCGCCGCGCACGTAGCAAGCGTACGAAACGGCCACAGCCAGCCACAAAAGGATAAGATTACGCTGCGACATGGGGACGCGCCGCGGGACCGATAAGAGACATCACGGTCGATTGTGAGCGACGGCGCAACGCGCGGCAATGGCGCTGCCGGCCGCGACTACGACTTCGGCGCGGGTGGCGTGGCTCGGCGGCTATTGCCTTCACAAACTAGCAGTCGCAGCCAGGGTAAACAGCAGCAGCTGAGCCATTACCAATAGCCTTCAATGCCGAACGACGCGCCGTGGTAGAACGGGTCCTGCGTCGCATTGAGGTAGGAGAAGTCGTCGATGAACGTGGCCTGGTTCGGTCCCAGCGCCACCGAGGTGATGTACATCATTTCATAAGAGGCTCGTAGGGACAAGTCGGGAAGGATGTGCCAGCGCCCCACAAGCTTCGCCTCGCCGACGAATGAGAGTTCATCGCTCTGTAATCGCAAATCCGCATCATCCACATCGTCGACCGTGAAGTTGAGCGTCGTGCGGCCGGCGGCGTTGTTGAGGAATACGCCGGCTTTCGATTGGACGCCCACGCTCCACCGAGCGCGTTCATAGCCAAAGCCGCCGCCCATCTGGAAGCCGAACATATCGTTATCCGTGCGAATCAGGTACGAAGCATCACGGCCGAGCACCTGAATATCCTCGGCGCGCCAATCGAAGATATCGCGCAGGTTCATGTATCGCAGGCCGACCAGGTATTCACGATTCCAGCCAGGATTGGTGGCGCGATGCCAGTTGCCGTTGGCATCCATAATCATCTGATCGCGCCGCAGGCGCTGACGGACACGGTAGTTCGTTTCAAAGCTGCGAAATGTGCTGCTGTAGTCGACGACCTGTGTCGTCGATTGGTCGAAGGAGCGGTTGCCGCCGTCACTGAAAAATGGCACGAACAGCCCGAAATCATTGGCGGACGAAATCCGCCGGTTCTGATGCCAATCTCCGCTGCCAAAAACTGTGAATTCGGCGGTGTGGTCTCGATTTCCTGAGTCCCGGAAGAGAAAGTGACCTATTGTCCCACGTACCGACGAATCCTCTCCCGGCGATGCGCCGTCGAGCACCAGTTGGCGGTTGGTGGCGAAGAAGTTTCCTTGGGGATCCTGCACTGCCATGATCTTGGCGTCGCGGCTCCAATGCCGGTTCCATATAACGGCCTCCGCCTCGGCATACCACATGCCGCGGCGCAACCAGGTGCCGGTGCTTTCGATCGGCGCCGGCTGGTTCAGCCACAGGCCGTGATGCTCCGACAGAAACGGCCCATGGCCGCGCGCATACCAATCCTGGTACCCATCCAACGAATCAACGCCGTCTGGGCCAATGCCAGACAACACGCTCTGCTCACCCGGGCTTGTGCTTAGCGCCGGTTCATCGTCCGGTTCGAAGGGCGGAAGTGAAAGGTCCGACGAATCCACCGAATCTTCGTCGCCGGGCAGGGGCAGGTCCTCGCCTCTCGCGCCGCCTGCCAAGAAAACGGCGGTAATGATCAGCCCGAACAATCGGGGCGAATTGGACATGGATCGGGCCCTCCTCAAAGCCGCAAGTGCACGGCTTACGCTGCGCTGCCAAGCCATGCGCTCCCCTCACCTATGGCGTTGCCGGCCCACGTGCCGGCGCTAGGAACGCAGCGCCGGGAGCCGACGCGGCGATACCTGATTTCGTTCATCGACCTTTCGCAGCCGGCAATACAGGGATAACCGCTAAAATCAAAGGAATTGTCAGAGTCGCTTTCTTCGGAATAATGCCCGTAGTTATCCCAAGCCCGCACGCGGTGTGCCTTCGCGCACTGATTCACCAACCGGGCCGATGCATGTATGATGGGTCGCTCGCGCTTGCCGGAAACGCCGACCCCGTCAAATGGAGCTAGCGATGGCATCACCCCTCGAGACGCTTGTCGCCTGCGGCACGAAGCTCTGGCTCGATTCGGTCGACCCGGACCTGGTGCAGGCCAATCGGGCTTGGGGCGCCACCGGCGCCACATCGAATCCAATTATCATTGCCGACTTGATCAAGTCCGGCCGATTCGACAACGAACTGGAAGCAGCACTCGTGGACCGCGGGCTGCCCGACGAGGAGGCCGCCTGGCACTTGACCGACACCGTTGTACGGAGCGCTCAGGAAGCTTTCCTTCCGGTCTGGAAGGCGACGCGCGGCGACGATGGCTACGTAAGCTTCGAACTTGACCCGCTGCTGGAGGATCCGGCCAACACGCTTTCGCATCGCGAGCGCGTGGCCCGCTACATCGAGTTGGGGCGAAAGTGGTCCGAAGGTCACCAAAACCGCATGATCAAGGTGCCGGCAACTCCGGCGGGCATCGACGCGCTGGAGCAACTCGCAACTGACGGCGTCACCATCAATGTGACGCTCATCTTCACGATGCGCCAATACGAAGCGGCCCGCGACGCCATCTGGCGCGGCGCGCAGCGCCGCAAGTCGCTTGACGGGTTCAAGAGCGTGTACAGTATTTTCATCTCGCGCGTCGACGTATACACCGAAAAGCACGTGCCCGACCTTTCACCTGCCGCGCAGGGCCAAGTGGGCATTGTGGGCGTGAAGCACATCTGGCGGGCGAATCACGCATTCTGGAAAACACGGCCAACGCCATTGCGGCAGGAAATCGTCTTCGCCAGCACGGGCACGAAGAAGCCGCAGGATCCTCCGTGGAAATACGTCATTGCCCTGGCCGGCAGCGACATCCAGACGAATCCACCGGGAACGAACGCGGCCATCGAAGCCAGCGGCCTGGTGTTTCATCGAACGATTGATGAAATGCCGCCGGCTGACGTACTGGCCGAAATCTACGCCAAGGTGGATCCGCTCAAGCTCGAAGCGGAGCTCATGCGCGAAGGCGTCATCAAATTCGCCGATCCGCAAAAGGCGCTCCTCAAGCTTATCGCCGACAAGCGGCGTTCGCTTGTCCCACAACGGGCGTAGCGCGTCTGCCGCGTGGAATTCGTCATCGCGGTAGGGACCGCCGTTGCCGGCGGCCCCCCGCACGGATCCGTACGTGAAGTGTTACCTCATACGGCTCTTAC